>NZ_JBJUDF010000317.1:0-13137 GCF_046067725.1 Planktothrix sp. | reverse complement strand
TTTTTGTTTATACGGGTTTTCATTCTTTGCCAACGCTACTTTTTTTAAAGATTTTTCTAATTTTTTATGCGGTTCAATAAACTTTTCTCTCTTGTAACAGCTTTTTTGACAGTTGATGACTGTTATAGGTTCGCTCATCTGAGTCTATACAAATTTCTAATTGAGCTTTAAGATGAACCTATCCGTCGGTAAAAAGCCTGATCAAAGAATATTCTGAAAAATTGCTCATTGTGAACATAATATGGTACATTTTATAAAAAGTTTATGAATTCAGATATCCATTAATTCAGATCACTATGGTTAAGGAAACTAGGCTGCCCACAGGATATGTTTATGCAGTAATAGCAATCTGTGTGCTACCCTTCCTGCTCAATCTCTTCGGTATCAGTTTTGCTTCTCCCCCACATCCCTTAAATTTATCTAGTTTAGGAAGTGTCAGTGATTCTGAATTTCTGGATCAGTTATACCATACTTTATTAGGAAGCTTTACCCATACCGTCTTAGAATGGGTAGCCATTTGTACCGCATTCTTTACTGGGATTTTATCCTTTGTTCACTTTGCCATTAAGCGAGATGTCGTCACTCCCATTATTGGGGTCGCTTTATTTTTTGCAGGCAGTATGGATGCTTTCCATATTTTAGCAGCCGATCGAATGATTGAAGGGGTTGCTGATAGTCAAGCCCTCACTCCTGTTACCTGGGCAATTTGTCGCCTGTTTAATGTTGTAATTTTAATTTTAGGGGTAGCAACCGTCTTAATTATTAAACCGAAAAAAGGGCGAGGAAATTTTAAAGTTGTCATTCTGGCAATTCTCTGCTTTGGATTGCTGGCATCTACTATTATTTATATTGCCGTTAATGCTCAGAATTTGCCGCAAACTATCTTTCCGAATGCGGTGATCAAACGGCCTTGGGATTTAATCCCTTTATTGTTATTTATGGTTTGTGGAATCTTCATTTTTCCTCGCTGTTATCAACAATATCCCAGTTTATTTTCCTATGCTTTAGTGGTCAGTACCATTCCTTCCGTTGTCACCCAAATGCACATGACTTTTGGGTCTACAGCCTTATTTGATAACGATTTTAATATTGGTCATTTTCTCAAAATTATTGCCTACTTCGTTCCCTTTGTTGGGTTAAGTTTAGATTATGTTCAAACCTATCGCCAAGAAACAATTGTTATCAATACTTTGGCAACTTCTTCAACCTTACTCTCTAAAACGGTAGAACAACAAGAGCGAATGGCACTCCAACAAGCGGCGGCGGTCAATCAAACCACAACCACCATGAATGAGTTAGGCCATTCTTCCCAACAGTCCGCAAAACAGGCAGAAAGTGCTGCGGATACGGCAAAAAAAGTCTTAAATTTAGCACAAATGGGTAAAGATGTCGTTAATCACACCTTAACCGATATGGCAAATTTGAAGGATAAAGTTGGGAAAATTGCTGAACAAATTATGCGCTTAAGTGAACAAACCACTTTAATTAGCAACATTACAATTGCCGTTACCAACTTAGCTAATCAAACCAATTTGTTAGCGTTAAATGCTTCCATTGAAGCCGTTCATAGTGGAGATCAGGGGAAAGGATTTGGTGTCGTTGCCCAAGAAATTCGTAAACTTGCGGATCAAAGTAAACAATATTCCCAGGAAATTAATAGTTTAATTGATGAAATTCAAAGTTCTATTAATTCAACAGTAATCGCAACAAGTGAAGGAAAAAATACAGTCTATCAAGGAGTTAAAAATGCTGAATTGACGGCTGATACGTTCACCCATGTCACCCAAGAAATTAACAGTATTGTTCAGATGAGTCAGGAAATTTATCTGATCTATAAACAGCAAGAAATAGCGATTCAACAGGTGATTGATTCTATGAATGTTCTCAATCAAGGAATGACCCAAACCGCCACCGGAATTAGTGAAACGAAATTGGGTCTTCAAGAGGTTGAGAAAGCTTTATTTCTGTTAATTGATGATTAACAAAAATTTCCCGTTATTCAACCGAAGCAATCTGCCAAATATTTTGGCAATAATTCTGGACAATGGTATCAGAAGAAAAACGACCTAAACGCGCCACATTTAAAATAGACATTTTCGTCCATTTTTCCCAGTCTCGATAGGTTCGACTGACTAAATCTTGACAATCCAGATAGGATTGATAATCCGCAAAAACCATATATTCATCGTGATATAATAAAGCATCGATTAAGGTTTTAAACAAATTTGGATCGCCTTGGGAAAAATAACCCGATGCAATTTGATCAATACATTCTCGCAGATTTTCATTTCCATGATAATAACTCCAAGGATTATAACCTTTCGCTTTTAATGCTTCGGTTTCTGATAAACTTAAGCCAAAATCAAAGAAATTGTCTTCTCCCACTGCTTGACGTAATTCTTCACTCGCACCATCCACAATTCCCATCGTTAACGCCCCATTTATGGCTGGTTTTAAAATCGCAAGTCCTCCGGCTTTTTTCCCCGCCATTGCTAAATGTTCAGACACATCGGCGGCGGGATAAATTCGTTGACTTAAGGTTAAATTGACATTGGGAATAAACACCACTTTTAAGCGATCGCCAATGATGGGATCGGAATTAACCACTTGACCCACCGCATGAATTAATTTAATCATCAATTTCCCCATCACATAACCGGGGGCTGTTTTTCCTCCAAAAATAAAGGTTTGGGGCACATAGTCTCCTTTAGGATTCTTGCGAATTCGATTATAAAGGGTGATAATCTTCAAAATATTCAGATGTTGGCGTTTATATTCCTGAATTCGTTCGATTTGAATATCAAAAATAGAATCAGGGTTGATAGTGATTTTACATTTATTTTCAATATAATTTGCCAGTATTTTTTTATTTTCTTGTTTAACTGTACGCCAAGCTAAACGAAATTCTGCTTGTTCTAATTCCCCTTCTAAACGCTGCAATTCGGCTAGATTTTTAATCCAACCCTCTCCAATTTTATAACTCATTAATTGAGTTAAATGAGGATTAGCTAAGACTAACCAACGCCGGGGCGTAATTCCACTACTAATGGTTTTAAATTTTTCCGGGGATAATTCATAAAAATCAGGAATAATCCCTTGTTTTAATCCTTCGGTTTGCCAGATAGAAATTCCATTAATGGCATAACTACCCACACAAGCTAAGTGAGTCATCCGCACATAGCGTTCTCCCGTTTCATCAATTAAAGATAATCGAGCTAATTTATTAAAATCCCCTAGATATTGACTGCGAATATTAATCAACCATCGATTATTAATTTCATAGATAATTTCTAAATGACGCGGTAATAAACTGCCTAATAATCCTACAGCCCATTTTTCTTGAACTTCCGGTAATAGTGTTGGGTTTATATAGGTAAAGGTTTGTCGGGTAATTGACCAAGCTTTTTCCCAGTCTAAGCCATATTCATCAATCAATAATCGCATTAATTCCGCAATGGCGATCGCACTGGTGGTATCATGAAGTTGAACGGTATAATATTGATGAAAGGTTTCTAAGGTGTCTCGAACCGCTAAATGATTCCGAATCATATCCTGAAGAGAACAGGAGACAAAAAAGAATTGTTGTTCTAACCGCAGTTGTTTTTCTTGAATCGGATCATCATGAGGAAATAAGACTTTTGTAAGTAATTCAACATAAGGTTTTCCCTGAACGGTTCCATAATAATCTCCAATATTAAAATCTTGATAATTTAAAGAAACAATCGGTTCTGCTTTCCACAATCTTAAGGTATTAATTTGATGGCTTTGATAACCGGAAATTGGCGTATCATAGGGCACTCCTTTGATCCGACGATGGGAGATCCAACGCACTCGATAACGTCCTTGCTCATCATAATAGGCTTCAGTATGACCGCCTAATTGCACCTCAACGGTGGCTTCACGACGAGCCATTTCCCAAGGATTTCCATACCTTAACCATTTATCGACTTTTTCCACTTGCCAACCTTGATGGATTTCTTGATCAAAAACCCCAAATTCGTAGCGAATTCCATAGGCAATGGCTGGAATATTTAAGGTAGAAAGGGAGTCTAATTGATCAATCGGAATTTGGGCAACATTTCCATAACCTAAACTCGGTTGAATTTCTTGTTCAATTAAATCTTCTAATTTTAAATTCAAGGCTTCTAAGCTTTGTTTTACAGGTTCCCACAGGTTCAAATTAATCAGATGATTACCCAGATGACATCCTAACGCATATTCGGTGGAAAAATAACAAAGTTTTTTAATATTATTTTGAGAATGGGTTTGAATCGTTTTCACCCAATTCGGCATTAAAACTTGTCGGACGGTATAAGCTAAAGCTTGGTATAATTCTTGGGGCGTTGCTGTTGTCGGGAATTGACCTTGAAGATCAAGAAGATTAGCGACAAAATTTCGTTGCCACTCCTCTAAAGACAATCTTGTTTGAGGAGGAACCGCCAGGAGATGATTTAAAATAGAATCGGGAATCACTGGATTCATATTCACAAAAAATTACCCGTAAGGGTAGAGATTGTTGAAAATCGATTTTCTGATAATAAAGCGTTATGGCGCATCAGTCATCGGTAAAAGTACCGTTGTAGAATATATGTTCTGGGAGTATAGAAATGTGGTTTTTAGGGGATACAGAGACGCGCCACGTAGAGACCTTCTATGGAAGGTCTCTATATTGTTTTGACGACTTAAACGGTGGCTAAATGGAAAGATGCTCCCAGACCCGCCGCCATTTCTTCAACCGTAATTTGACCATCTTTATCTTGATCTAAGGCATCAAAAACGGCATCGGTTCCTGACCATTCTTCACGGGTAATATAACCATCTCCATCTAAATCATAGGCGCGGAAAATATCTTCCGCCGCATGACTAATAACTTCTTCTCCTTCTAAACGAGCTAAACGTTCAGCTAAGAATTTTTCCAAGGCTTCTAAAGCTTTAGAAAATCCTTTAATGCCTTCTTCTAATTTTTCTGATGCCATTTTATCTTCGGCGTGCATTCGGTTGAACGTTTCTTGATCAATGGAGATTTTTTTCATCTCAAAGTTTGTAGCAGTTTCAGGATTCAGTTTACGGGGTAAGTCACCAACTGTGGATTGTAATTCCTCTAATAAAGCCGGAGAAATTGTTAATAAATCACAACCCGCTAACTCGGTAATTTCCCCAATATTACGGAAACTTGCCCCCATCACTTCTGTTTGATAGCCGAATTTTTTATAATAATTATAAATTCGGGTGACAGATAATACACCAGGGTCTTCCTCTGGGGGATAAGAATCTCGTCCGCTTTCTTTTTTATACCAATCTAAAATCCGCCCTACAAATGGAGAAATTAAGGTAGCCCCTGCTTCGGCACAAGCGATCGCTTGATGAATGCCAAATAAAAGGGTTAAATTACAATGAATCCCTTCTTTTTCCAAAACTTCTGCGGCTTTAATTCCTTCCCAAGTGGAGGCAATTTTAATTAAAATCCGATCCCGAGAAATTCCTGCGGCTTCATATTGTTCAATTAAATAACGACCTTTCGCAATGGTGGCTTCCGTATCATAAGATAACCGAGCATCCACTTCCGTTGACACCCGCCCTGGGATAATTTCTAATATTTTTAATCCAAAGGAAACCGCTAACCGTTCAAAGGCTAAAGTGGCGACATCTGAAGGGGAAGCACTTTTCCCTAACTCCTCACGTGCTTTTTTAAGGGTATTATCCACAATTTCCTCATATTGAGGCATTTGGGCAGCAGCCGTAATTAAGGAAGGGTTGGTGGTTGCATCTCTGGGGGTGTACATTTCAATGGCTTGGATATCTCCCGTATCTGCCACTACAACGGTCATTTCCCGTAATTGTTCGAGTAGAGTTTGTCCCATTATTTTCCGTCCTTTATTTAGGTTGTTAACCGTTAACGGTCGGCTATTTTAATATAAATGCTAAACTACAGTATATCAAATCTTGCGTTTTCGATAGTCTACTCAATGTTTTAATTCTGAGAGAATTGTGACAATTTTGAGTATAATTTTTATGATTATAAACGATAATAAAAACTCTCAGGCTAATCTTTATAAAAAAATTAGGATTGATTAAAATTGGGTGCGTTTTGGTGGTTGGACGCACCCTCAAAAACAGTTTAGGTAATTGTATCTATTCCCGTTCGATTTAGACGCTCACGCCTCGACTGGTGAGAACTTCTTGTAATTGGGCTTCTTCATCTTTACTTAAGGAGGTTCTTAACACCGTACCTCCATAGGGGGCCACTTCGTCTAACACTTTATCCGGGGTAACTTTCCGCACTAACACAAACAAAGCAGAACTTCCGGGTTTCAAGGTTTCCCCTAAAGATTTCATAAAGTTATCATCAACGCCAATATCACTTAATGCGCCACTAGCAGCCCCAGCCGCAGCCCCAACCGCAGCCCCTAAAACTGGACTCAGGAATAAAGTTCCAATTAATAAACCCCAAAAGCCGCCACTCACAGCACCCGCAGTGGTTAAGTCAACCGCTTGTTTTAGTTTAACTTTGCCTTCCGCATTTTTAACAATAACCGCAGCGTCTTCTAATTCGATTAAATGTTCTTTTTGTAATTTAATCAAGGTTAGACGCACTTCTTCGGCTTTGTATTCGTCATCGTAAGCGATCGCAATTAAGTCACTCATGGTGTATCAATCATAAAATTAGTCTTTAATAGTTTAGCATACAATTCTTTTTTGGCTTCTAATAAAAAATATTAATTCAACATCTTTCTCAAGGAAGATTTTGCTGACTCACAGAAACCGGGTTTCTGAAGTCATCTTAATTTTTCACAAGGAATTTAACAAAGAAACCCGGTTTCTAGGAACTCTAAAGTCATCTTAATTTTTCACAAGGGATTTAACAAAGAAACCCGGTGTCTAGGAATTGATTTAAATCCCTGCGCCATTCAGAAATTCTTCAATAATTTCGTTAGCCTGAATATTAGCGAGGGGATCTTGTTGCAAGCTATCGGGAACTTCCGTCACAGAATTTAAAGCCTTTAAAGTGTCTAATTCCTGTTCTAAAAGTTTAATTCGTTCAAACAAATTCCGAATGACCTTAGCTTCAGGATCAGGTAAATGATCGGATAATTGTAAATCATCAGTGTCTTTAGAATTACGGGTAATGCGTCCCGGAACACCCACAACGGTACAATGACTGGGAACATTCCTTAACACCACCGAACCCGCACCAATACGAACATGATCCCCAATATAAATATTACCTAATAATTTAGCGCCTGCCCCCACCATTACATGATGACCTAATGTGGGATGTCGTTTGCCTTTTTCCTTTCCGGTTCCGCCTAAAGTAACCCCTTGATAAATTAAAGCATAATCCCCAACAATTGCGGTTTCTCCAATCACAACCCCCATGCCATGATCAATAAAAACTCCTTTCCCAATTTTAGCTGCTGGATGAATTTCAATTCCTGTGAACCAACGGCTAAGATGAGACAGAAAACGGGGTAAAAATGGAATCCCCCAATGATGTAAATAATGGGCAATGCGATGCCACCAAAGTGCTTGTAATCCCGGGTAACAAAATAGGATCTCCAACCAATTGCGGGCAGCCGGATCACGTTGGTAAATGGTTTGTAAATCTGCCATTAACACCTGAAAAACATTGGCTTTATTGGGCAAGCTATCAGAATGTTGGCTGGGAATTGCCGAGTTTTTTTGAGGGGTATTGAGCAAACTGGAATTAGACATAATAGCGGTTTTTCGGTAGGTAAGGAACAGGAGATTTTTGCAGAAAAAAACAAATCAAGGAACTAAGAAAGACTGAAGAATAACCCTGTTTTTAAGAAGAGTAAAATATTTCAAAATCCCCCTAAAACAGGCAGGGCTGTTTCGTTCTCAAGGTAGATTCCTCTATGACCTCTCCCCCAACCCCTCTCCTGCAAGGAGAGGGGAGAATTTCTGTTACTCTTAAATAAGAAATGGTATTTAGTAATATTAATTGCTCCCCCTTCCCTTGCAGGGAAGGGGGCTGGGGGGTTAGGTCTTAGGGTTGACAATGGAAAATGAAACAGCCCTGCTAAAAAAGGGGGATCGAATTCTACAAGGGTTTAACGAAATCTCAGGGTTTGTAAAACCTCTATTAAAGTGTCAATTTCTGCACAAGTGTTATAGAACGCTAGAGACGGTCGAACTGTACCCGTTAAACCATAACGTTGCATTGTCGGTTGGGCGCAATGATGACCCGCGCGAACCGCAATTCCTTCTTGAGCAAGGCGTTGACCCACTTGTTCCACCGGAATATCATCGAAAATAAACGATAACACACTAACTTTATGGGGGGACGTGCCAATTTGACGCAAACCCGGTATTTCCGCAAGGCGTTTTGTGGCATAACAGGTGAGCTTGTGTTCGTACTGCTCAATATTGTGCATTCCCAGGCGAGTAATATAGTCAATGGCTGCTCCCAGTCCCACCGCATCCGCAATATTGGGAGTTCCCGCTTCAAATTTAGCTGGGGGGTCGCTGTAAACCGTCTTTTCAAAACTAACACTGCGAATCATGCTCCCTCCACCCTGCCAAGGAGGAAGATCTTCTAATATTTCCCGTTTGACATACAGCGCCCCAATACCCGTTGGTGCAAATAGTTTATGACCAGACAAGGTATAAAAATCACAATTGATGTCTTGAACATTCACAGGAAAATGAGAAACCGCTTGGGCACCATCCACCAACACGGGAACCCCATGACGGTGTGCCACTTCAGTCATTTCCCGCACGGGAAGAACCGTTCCCAAGGCGTTAGACACCTGAGTTAGTCCCACTAAGCGAGTTCGAGGGCTGAGGAGTTGAGCATATTCTTCCAAGAGAATCTCACCGCGATCGCTTACCGGAATCACTTTAATGATAGCCCCGGTTTGTTGGGCTAACATCTGCCAAGGAACAATATTGGCGTGATGTTCCAGGGTGGAAAGTAGAATTTCATCTCCTTCACCAATGTGTTTGCGACCATAGGTTTGAGCCACTAAATTGATCGCTTCCGTTGTCCCCCGCACAAAGATAATCTCCGAGGCTGAACTCGCTCCTAAAAACCGTTGTACCTTCTCTCTGGCGGATTCATAGGCATCCGTTGCCCTTGCGGCTAGGGTGTGAGCGGCGCGGTGAATATTAGAGTTGTCTCGCTGATAGAACCGCGATAAACTATCAATAACGCTTTGTGGCTTTTGAGTCGTTGCAGCGTTATCCATCCAAATCAAGGGTTTACCGTTGACGTTTTGGTGCAAGATTGGGAAGTCTTTGCGAATCGCCTGAACATCAAAGGGTTCCCCTGATTCTAACCCCAGGTTTTCTACCGTTGAGCTAGAGAGAAAATAAAAGGACGGTTGATCCGTTTCCTGGGTCAAAGCCAGAGTATTCTGAGCTTTAATCTCTGTAAACACACCTTTTAAATCAAAGTTGCTAATCGGTAGATTTGCCGTATTTGGAATTTCAGCATCAGGTTGAGCGATCGGTGACAAAGAAGGAATCTCAGTTAAATACTCTTTAGGAACCGGATTGAAGGCTTCGGACGTAACATCCGGGGCTGGCAAGGCGGTCGTGATGGGTTCTAGCGGGGTCAAGGCTTGTTTGAAACTGGTTTCGGGTTGAGTCGGTAACAGCATTGCCGTGAACTGTTTCGCCATCTGGGTTAAGGTGGCTTCCGTTAACACTTGGCTGGGTGCTGCACTACCCAGAAATACGACTCCACCAACATCTGATCCTCTGCTGTCCGGTTGGGGTTGGGGCGGCTGGGTCGGCGTTGCCGACTGAGGGGCAGTCACAGGAGCAATCTGGTTTTCAACGGGTAAGGCCGTATAAAACTGATTTGCCAAGGTTGCCACCCTGAGAACATCAAACGGATGATCGAGGTTTTTGCCGTTAGACTCTGACATATTGATAGTCATGGTAGTATCCCACTTCGACGTTTTCCAGAACGGCGATCGCATCATCGGTTAAGACCGCGCAGGAGAAATAGAGGGTGAGCAGATAAGATGCTAAGGACTGGGAATCAATTCCCATGAAGCGCACAGATAAACTAGGAAGTTGTTCACCCGGAATCCCGACTTTATGCAAACCGACGACCCCTTGTTCTTTTTCGCCCACTCGCACTAACAGAATATTGGTTTTACCAGGGCCTTGGAGGTTGCCATTGTAGCTTTTGATTTCTAATTTATCGCAGGGAACTAAAGGTACGCCTCGCCAAGTAATGAAGGGAGATCCGAATAAATTTACGGTGACAGGTGGCACACCCCGACGAGTGCATTCCCGCCCAAAGGCGGCGATCGCACGGGGATGAGCTAAGAAGAAGGCGGGTTTTTTCCAAACCCGGGTTAACAGTTCGTCCAGGTCATCGGGTGTCGGGACATCATAGCGAGGTTGAACCCGCATTAAGGGCGAAATCGAGTTGAGTAAGCCAAAGTTAGGGTTATTAATGATTTCCCATTCTTGACGTTCTTTTAAGTTTTCAACAGTGAGGCGAATTTGTTCGCGGAGTTGGTCGATGGGTTCGTTATAAATATCGGTGACATGGGTATGAACCCGCAGGATATTCTGAACTAGGCTAAGATCATATTCTCGCGGTTCAATTTCATAGTCAATATAGGAAGCGGGAAGTTCAATTTCTCCTTGATAATCAGCGACAACGGGAATTTTTTCTTCCCCATAAAGATTAACAACGGATTTTAACCGACTTTGTTCTTCAATCGCCTTTTGTAAACTTAATCGAATGTCAGGAGACTGACTAACAATTTCGTCAAAGCAGGGTTTAGAAAGGGCTAGTAAGCGGCAAGGAGTGAGGGTACGAATGGTTGAATGGCTGATCACTTCTGGGGCTAAACCCACTGCACCAAAATAGTCTCCACTTCCTAAAACCGCAACTCGCAGGTTTTCTCCTTCATCGCCAGATGTGGAAACTTCCAATTTCCCTTCTACAACGATATAGAATTTTTCCCCAGGTTGACCTTGTTGGATAATCGTTTCACCTATATGATAGGATTCGCTTTGGAAACGATTGGCGATCGCTGCTGCATCCGATAAATCGAGGACGGATAACATCGGAATAGTGCGTAATTCTTCAGGAGAAATACTGGAATGTCCGTTATTATTATTAACTCGAACTTTAGGGCTGGGTTTGAGAACAACTTTGGTGCGGTTCACACGATAAGTACCTGATTGTACCTGTACCCAAGGCAGAAAATGTAATAGCCACCGAGGAGTAATTCCTGCCATTTGAGGCACGGTATTTGTGGTAATGGCTAAATTCCGGGCTGCTTTTGTATCAATACTTTGCCGTGAACGGGTTTGATTCTTATTAATTGCTACCATATAACCTCACGATTTGTTGCTCGAAAAAATTTCCAAAACTCCACCTATCACCTAATATTTTTAGGCGTTTTTTGAGTTAGAAGCTTTTTCTAGCTTTTTCTGACAACTAACAGCTTATAACAAATAATCAGAATCGTTAATCACTATTATCTATGAATAAAGATCCAAGCATTCAGAGCTTTTATTGACAAAAATATATTAATTTTTTTTACAATTGTATATAGGATTGCAAAGTTAATTATAGATATCTGCTTAGAAGCATCAACAATTGACTCATTCCACAGGTTTTATCCCAATTTAATAGGGTTTCAGCCCGATATTGATCAACGTTCAACTTGATTCCTATCGGATTAGGATAGTTTTTAAAAAGGGTTAATTATCTACTACAATCAGTAACAAATGGCTAATTTCTTAACATATTCTTAATAAGTAATCTATTTTTATTTTTCATAATTAATTCTAACAACTGTGAAGGCTAACAGAAACCGGGTTTCTTCCAGAAACCCGGTTTCTAACTAATTGAGAACTAAGCTTGAATTAAAAATTGAGTTGCTGTCAGTGCCGGTTTATTGGTTAAGGTTAAGAATTGAGCCCCTGTACCCAAACCTGCGGCTGTACCGTTTTGATTGTAGAATAATCCTCCGGTTGCAGTGTTATATACAATATCTGCTGCCCTGGTTGCTACTAAAGCATCGCTAGTAACTTTAGCAAATTCACTGGCAACAGAAAACCCAGTTCCCGCAGCACTGCTAATACTGGTAAAAGTGGTTTTATCCAAGACAATTTGATCGGTTTGTGAGAGATTAAAGTCTGTAATTGTATCCACACCTACCGCAGAAGTTGCAAAGGCTGCATTAGTATTGTAGATAAATTTATCGGCTCCTAATCCACCCGTGAGGGTATCATTACCAGCATCTCCACTGAGAGAGTCATTGCCATCGCTACCTAACAATTGGTCTGCACCACTACTACCAATCAAGTTATCATTTCCGCTACTACCATTGAGAATATTATTAGCAGTATTACCGGTAATAATATTAGCTACCGTATTCCCTGTACCATTAATAGCAGTAGTTCCGGTTAAGGTCAGGTCTTCAACGTTAGCAGGTAAGGTATAAGTGACAGAAGATTGGATTAAATCTGTACCTTGGGATGCTAATTCGGTGGCAATATCCCCAGTATTATCAACAACATAGATATCATTACCCAATCCACCAACTAGGGTATCCGCTCCGGTATTACCATTGAGAGTATCGTTACCAGCCAATCCATTAATGATATCTGGATTAGCAGTGCCGATTAAGTTGTCAGCGCCAGCAGTGCCATTAATGGTGGAAGTTCCCTGAGTTTTGAAATTCCAAGTGCTACTACCAGTAATACCCGCATAATTATTCCCCGCAATATCCTTAATCGCACCAGCAGCGATTTCTACATAATAATCTGTGCCTTGTGCTAAGTCATTGGTTGGGTTAATGGTCAGTTGACTACCACTAACGGTGACATTACTGTTAGTAACCGCAATGGTTTCTACTACCGAATTATCAGATAGTTTCTTGATGACAATATCACCAGTGTCTTTTTGAATGGCTTCACTGAAGTTAACCACTAAGTCAGCACCAACGGCAACTCCTGTGGCATTATCAACGGGGCTGAAACTGCTGGCTGCGGGTGGGGTGGTATCCGAAGGTGTAGTGTTTGTGTACAGTTTGGAGATGCGGCCTGCACCTGTCTGACCCGTCAACAGGAAATCTTGTTTGCCATCGCCATTGTAGTCTGCCCAAGCTACGGAACTATAGCGAACAGCAGGAAGAG
>NZ_JBJUDF010000316.1:0-5848 GCF_046067725.1 Planktothrix sp. | reverse complement strand
AATAAGTAATATAGAAGCTGTTGTGAGTGATGTTCCTGAACAGAAACCCGCCGGAGAACCACCGGAATTGCTGAAACGGTTTTGGACACAGTTTTGGAATCTGTTAACTCGTACCGATTGGAAACCTCGACTGATTAAGCTATTGAAAATCCCCCCGGCGTTACATTGGGTGGCGGAGGAGTTGCAAACTCAGCCTATTCTGGAGGATATTCTCAAAACGCTGGAAGATTGGTTGAGTCCTGATGAAAAGCTAGATTACTCCTGAACATCCTTGAGGGCATCTTCTAACAGCAGTCTGACAATTTCCGCTTTCGTTCGTCCTGTCCTGGCGGCTAACATCGACAATTTTCTATGGGTTGATTCAGCTAAATCAACAGTGAATCGCTTTGTCCCTTCCTTGGGTTGAAATTGTAGTTTGTCCATCATTGTTAATTGCTGTTGTGGTGTTGGTTCTGGCGTGGGTTCCGGTGTCGGTTGTAATGTCGGTGCTGGAGTAGGTGCTAGTGTTGGCTCGGTTTCGGAAACTTCAACGGTTGCTATCGGTTCGGGAGTCACCGCCGGAGGAACTTTATTGTCTCCTGTGCCATACACAAATTCTTTGGCAAGCGCATCAGTCAAGGGTTTGCGGGATTGTTTTCTGTTCATGCTTCCTCCAACTGTTTGAGGATCGCTTTGAATAATCGCTCGTATTCTGTCGCAGCTTCACTCGCCGCTTGTCCGGGTAAGTCCCAAACTGTTAAGGATTGACCGGAAGTGTCGGCTACGGCTTGTTTCTGGTGAATAATCGGTTTCAGAAACTTGGCATCAGGGATTTGAGATAAAAGGGCGATCGCTTCTTCTTTGAGTTTGGTATTCTTCACTGCACGACTCAAGAAAACTAAACCTTTGGGTAATCCCCCTCGAACTGACTGGGCCTGTTTCAGTAATCGCATGGCATCGGAAGCAGACCGTAAATCAACACCCGTCGGCTGTACTGGAATCACGGCTAGATCACATCTGAATAAAATGGCTCTGGTTTCTTCTGCTAAACTTGCGGGGCCGTCAACAATCAGGTAATCGTAATCTTTCACCAACTCTGGAATCTGCTCTAAAAGATCATCCGGGGATTGAATCACTTGACAAGGGATCGGATTCTCCATTCCCTCAACCCACTGTGAACTTGACCGTTGAGCATCAGCATCGATGAGCAACACCCGATAGTTTTGCTTGAACTGAAGCCAATACGCTAAATGAACCGAGGAGGTAGACTTGCCACACCCCCCCTTCTGATTGATTAAGGCAATGATTGCCACCCTCTACCTCACTTACTTATTTACTGACTGCAATACTTAATCATTTACTAATTTACTTACTGATTGCATTAAATACTTACTGCATTACTTAAGTATATCAGTAAAACAGCCAACAAAACCTTAATGCAGTAAAAAATTACTGAACTACGGCAATAAAGCATTACTGAAGTATTTCAGCAAACGTTGCAGTCAATAAATCTTTAAGGCAGTTAAGCATTACTGAAGTACAGCAGTAGAACAGGCATTAAGCCAGCAAAGCATCATTTACTTACTGCATTACTGAAATACTGCATTACTTACTGAATTCAGTAAGAACTTAAGTTTGTATGATGCGAGTAGACAGCGCGACCCAGTTACCGAGTTGGAGATTGGCGGCGTTAGTCTCAGGATCATGCTGAATCAGAACATGACGACCAATCAGATGCAAATCCGATTCAACCCCATTGAGAATGCAGTGCCAGAGCGCCACATGAATTAAGTGATCGAAAACCAAGCTATGCAGAGTCCGCCACAGTTCCACCGGATGCTCAGGAGGTTGGACAGAATAGGAACCATCGGAATAGCGGATTAATAAGAGAGGGAGGTTGCCGAAGAATGTTTTTGTCCAATAAACCAGAGTGCGTTTCTGGATTCTCTGAGGGGGAGTGAGTTGCTGTTGAGTGTAGAGATGCCGAGTCAATTCTGAAATCGTTAGCTTATCTCCGATGTCCGCACTACTGAGAGTTTTAATTGTGATGGGATAATCCGACTCACTCGGATAAAGTAGCGACTGCGTTGTTGTTGTTAATGCCTGAATTAATTGAGCTTCTGTTAAAGTTTTAGGGTGTAGAATGACAGTCATATTTTGCTACAAAATCATCAGAAAAAGTATAATTTAATTATAACTAGACTCAACCAAAATGCTGAATCAAAACTTATTATTGGCAGAGCCGAAAACCACGTAACTTCAGTTCGTGGATGAAGGCAAGCAGCGCTTTTAAGCGCCTGTCTTTTAATGGGTACTGTGATGGGGGTCATTAATATATTCCATGATAACTTTCGAGCTAACACTACCAGCAGTTGTGTGAAAATAGGAGCGAGTCCATAAACTAGGAAGTTTCAGTAAATCAGGAAATTCTCTTCTGAGGTAACACGACGATCTCCCTTTGAAAGCTTGCACAATCTGACTAATCGAATAATTAGGTTGATGGCAGATAAATAAATGAATATGGTCAGGAGCTATCTCCAGTGCTTTAATCTCCCATTCTTTCTCAATTGCTAATTCATAAAATATCTCCCGACAGCGTGTTGCTACGTTTCCAACTAGCACACGCTTTCTTCGTTTTGGAATCCAAACCAGGTGGACACAAGCTAATCCGACTGAGTGGTTGTAATGCTTGTAATCTATAGACTTCAGTTTCATATTTGGTTGTTCTGATATTTTTATCGACAAATCTAGTTTACTGTGTTAAGGTTGATAGTAGCAAACAGACAACCCATTGACAGGTCGAATCAATGATAGTTATAGAATACAAAATCAAAGCAAAACCTCATCAGTACAAAGCGATTGATGAGGCGATTAAAACGGTACAGTTTATTAGAAACAAGTCTATTCGGTATTGGATGGACGCACCTAAAGATACCAAAATTAATCGATTTGCTTTAAACAAGTATTCTACAGAACTTCGTTCACAATTCGATTTTGTCAAAGACTTAAATTCAATGGCAGTACAAGCTGCTGCGGAACGAGCATGGTCGGCAATTTCTCGTTTTTACGAAAATTGTAAGAAAAAGGTTTCTGGAAAGAAAGGATTTCCTAGATTTCAGAAAGATTGTCGTTCTGTTGAATATAAAACATCGGGTTGGTCATTGCATCCCACTAAAAGAAGAATTACCATAACTGACAAAAAAGGTATTGGTGAACTTAAACTTTTAGGAAAATGGGATATCCATACTTACAACGTCAAAGATATTAAACGGATTCGTTTAATTCGTCGCGCTGATGGATATTACTGTCAATTTTGCCTGAATATTACCGTCACTGATGTTCAACCGAAAACCGGAAAGGAAATCGGACTGGATGTTGGAATAGAATCTTTCTATACAGACTCTAACGGGTATCAAGAACCAAATCCCAAGTTTCTAAGAAAGGCGGAAACGTCGATTAAAAAATCTCAGAGACAAATCTATAAAAAGGTTAAAGGTTCATCAGGAAGACGGAAAGCCAGAAAAGTTTACGCTAAAAAACACTTAAAAGTAAGCAGGCAACGGAATGAACACGCTAAAAAACTAGCGCGTAACGTATGCACATCTAACGATGTAGTAGCCTACGAAGATTTAAGTGTTAAGAATTTAGTTAAAAACCACTGTTTGGCTAAATCAATTAGTGATGCCAGTTGGTATTTGTTCCGACAATGGATAGAATATTTTGCAGCTAAATTTGATAAATTGGCAATACCAGTTCCACCCCATTACACTTCACAGAAATGTTCTAATTGTGGGGTAATTGTGAAAAAATCTCTATCAACTCGCACCCATGTTTGTACTTGTGGATGTGAGTTGCACAGAGATACAAACGCTGCAATTAACATTCTGAATTTAGCTAAAAATAGGGAAGGGCATTCCCGAATTAACGCTACAGGAGTTGGAGTCTCTACTCTTCTTGGTGAAAACCTGGTTGAGCAAATTCTGACGTAGAATGTAGAATCCCCGTCTCTTCAGAGCGGGGAGTGTCAATCACCTGAATTTGCGTCGAACCATTGACCAGGGTGAGAGTCAGTTGTTCAAAGGTGAGACCATCATCAAGGACAATCAAGTCTACCCCAGAAGTAAAGTCGGTAATCGTATCAGGGCCAAATTCCGAAACCAGAACAAAGCGGTCACTACCTTCGCCTCCGGTCAGAGTATCAGCACCTTCAGCCCCCACTAAGATATCGTTGCCTTGGCCTCCGGTGAGAAGATCGTTACCTTCTCCGCCATCAAGGGTATCGTTACCTTCATCTCCCCAGAGGGTATCGTCACCGTCGTTGCCGTCGAGCAGGTCGTTGTCAGCACCACCATAGATCAGATCTTGACCGGAGTTACCAGAGATTGTATCACTATCTTGGTTCCCAAACAGGGTATCGTCACCGTCGTTTCCTTCAAGTCGGTCTGTTCCTTGGTTGCCGAAGATGATATCATCTTGATTACCACCTTTAACAAAGTCATTATTCTGACCTCCGAACAGTTCATCTTTGCCATCACCACCATCAATCAGGTCATCTCCTTGATTCCCATTAATCGAGTCATTGCCAGTATTTCCAGCAATGGTATCGTTACCAAGGTTGCCAAACAAGTCATCATCATTCTCGCCACCGTCGATTTGGTCGTTGCCTTTGCCACCGAAAACTAGATCTTTGCCTTTGCCAGCATTGATATAGTCGTTCCCTTGATTGCCGTTAATTTCGTCGTTGCCATCTCCGGTTTCAATATTATTGTCACCGTCTTTACCAAAGATTTGATCAGATTCGGCTGTACCTGAGATCTCCTCATTGCCATTACTGGAAACCTGGGATAGGGAGTTTGTGTTAGGTTTTAAAGCAGGAAAATCAAGGGTTTTAATGAAATTACTAGGCTCATAAAAATCACGACTGGAGTTGGGTGTTGGTTCCGGTGTTGACGTGGGTGTTGGCTCCGGTGTTGGCTCCGGTGTCGGTGTTGGTGTTGGCTCCGGTGTGGGTTCCGGTGTGGGTTCCGGTGTTGGTGTCGGCGTGGGTATAATGCTCAACAGGAAACTATCACTAATACTTGCTCCACTTTTATCGGTAGCAGTAACATTAATAGTCAACGCATCAACATCACTGTTAGTCGGTGTTCCGGTAAAAGTTCCGGTTGTGCTGTCTAAAGTTAACCAACTGGGTAAAGGTTTACCATCGGCTAAGGTAGCGGTATAAGTTAAACTATCTCCTGCATCAATATCGTTAAAGTTATTAGCAATATTGAGATTGAAATTGCTATCTTCTGTGGCGGTTTGGTTCCCAATAGGAGTCGCAGTTGGAGCGTCGTTAACGTTATTAACGGTGAGTTGGAAACTATTGTCAACGGTGGCATTATTACTATCGGTTGCGATAACTTTAATGTCAAGATTTCCGACATCACTGTTAGTCGGTGTTCCGGTAAATATTCCCGTTGTGCTATTAAATGTTAACCAACTGGGTAAGGTTGTACCATCGGCTAAGGTGGCGGTATAGGTTAAACTATCTCCTGCATCAATATCACTGAAATTATTAGCAATATTGAGACTGAAACTGCTATCTTCGTTAACGGTTTGGTTGCTGATAGCAGTCGCAGTCGGAGCGTCGTTAACGTTATTAACTGTCAGTTGGAAACTATTTTCAACCGTTGCATTACTGCTATCTTTAGCTGTCACTTTGATAGCAATATTCCCGACATCACTATTCGTGGGTGTTCCGGTAAAAGTTCCGGTTGTGCTATTAAATGTTAACCAACTGGGTAAAGGTTTACCATCGGCTAAGGTGGCGGTATAGGTTAAACTATCTCCTGCATCAATATCGTTAAAGTTATTAGCAATATTGAGA
>NZ_JBJUDF010000315.1:0-17341 GCF_046067725.1 Planktothrix sp. | reverse complement strand
ATCCAATAACCTTACCTTTTGTAAAAGATTATAAGAAATCTTCTACCTCTTCCCCTTGTTCATTTTGAACGCAGCGTATCAAATCATTTCGCTACTCTCAATATCACGATGGTTCAAGACAGATGTTCACTTTCGTTATTCTTGGGCAATTGGCTGGAGAACTACTTAGATATTGATTTATATCCGATTTCCCATTACTCCCAGCTTCAGTGTTTTGATAATCAGTCTGACACTGTGGGAATTGCCGTATCTCTTTGTTATTGGCTGTCCTATAGGACAGTTCATACCATTGACTCCGAGATTAGACCTTCCTTTACGGTCACATTTTCAAGGTTAAGGCAAATTCGATTGGGTTTATTGTGTACCAATTGTCTACATCTTGCCTCCCTGTTTACGTTTTGGGTATTATCCCTTAACTTTTACAGGAACGTCTCGCACAATTAAAATAATCTTAAGACAATTTGGTCATTTGCGGTGGCTTGAATCAGAAATTTGTCAAATTTTGTGAACCCCCATTAAAATCAGCCCTCAAGGACTTCAATCCCTTGCCGTTACAGGTCAGTTCAGCCCAGGTAAAGCTCACAACCATTGGTCTTGTTCAATGGCATTAGCTATGCACATTTATTTAATTTTGTCAAGTAATGCCTCTTAATTTTAGGGATTGATGGGAATTGTGCGATCGCTCGTCATCACACTATATATTAATCCCTAAAAGGCTAACTCCGATTTCTAATGTATTGCCATGTTAGTTTAGTTACTTAGAAGTTATAAGAGGAGCAGTCAATGGCTTATTGGCTATTTCAAAGTAACCCTAAATATTACAGAATCCTTGATGCTATCCAAGATTTAGAACAAATGCCTTGGTTAGTCAATCGATTTGCTAATCAAATGTCTGTTGGTGATGGTGTATTAATTTGGATATCGGGTCAAGATTCAGGAATTTATGCGATGGCAAAAATTCTTGAAGTCCCTCAAGGGATTAATAATTTTCCTGATGAAGATTACTGGATTGATCAAGAAAGAAGAATTAAAGATAAAAACCTAACCTTTGCAATTATTAAGTTTACAAATAAATTCGTTAATAATCCGATTCTCAGAACCCAAGTTAAAGAAGATGAGATTTTAAAAGAATTGATGGTGATTCGGCAACCTCAATCAACAAACTATGCCGTTACGCTCGGTCAATGGCAAAGAGTAACACAATTAATTAATCATATGGAATCTATAATATTACCTCGCCAAGCTGAAGAAATTGAAGTTGAGGGCAATGAGGAAGGAGATATTGTTGTAGAACCTCAAAGTGTATCTTTAGATAAAAGCGATCGCAGTTTGTCAGAATATCATAAATGGTATAAAAGAGGACGGTTAATTGTTGATCCTGAATGGCAACGGGAATATGTTTGGGATTTAAAAAAAGCGTCTCGATTAATTGAATCGTTTTTAATTGGTTTACCTGTTCCAGTTATTTATTTAGCCTTTAATGAAGAAGGAGTCCGCGAAGTGATTGACGGGTTACAACGGTTAACATCCGTTTTCAATTTTTTTGATAATAAATACGAACTTAAAGGATTAGAAAGCTTACGACAATTTAATGGGCGTAAGTTTAACCAACTTCCTCAAGAATATCAAAACCATTTAGAAGATTGTACCATGATCGCCTTTGAACTACCCAAGGATACAGACAAAAACCTAAAATTTTTAATTTTTGAACGTTTGAATACAGGTGGCATTGTTCTGAATGATATGGAAATTAGGAACTGTCTCTATCGAGGTCAATTAAATGACTTAATCCGAGAACTCGCTAAATCCGATGAATTTTTAGCTTGTGTTAATCAAAAAAATTTGGATAAACGTATGAAAGACCGAGGTTTAGTTTTACGATACTTGGCTTTCTTACAAATGAATTATAGAAATGCTCGAAAAGGAATGAAGAATTTTTTAAATGAGTTTTTACAAGCTTATCGAAATCCAGGCGCAGACAAACTTAACGAATTTAGAGATACTTTTAAAAAATCCATGAAAGCAGCTTATACTATTTTCGGAAATCAAGCCTTTCGATTAAGAACAGAACGAGGAAGTTGGTCAACACAGCTTAATGCTTCTATTTTTCAAGTTCTTAGTGTTTCATTCGCCGATTATGATTTAGGTGCTTTAACCCGCGCTTCTGATCTAATTTATGAGGAATATTTAGATTTAATTAGTACAGATGAAAAATGGGTTGATAGTGTTAAAGCTTCAACCGGAGAGATTCAAAGAATTGATTACTCATTTTCAACCTGGAAACAACGATTAGCTGAAGTGATGAAGGTTACAGATCCTAATGACTCGCAACGAGTATTTTCCCGCCAGTTGAAAGAAGAAATGTATCGACAAGACCCAACTTGCAAAATTTGTAATCAGCGCATTACTGTAATTAATGATGCTGCTCTGGATCATGAAAAACATTACTGGCGAGGCGGTAAGACCATTCCAGAAAATGCTCGTTTAGTACATCGTCAATGCAATTTACAACGAGAACATTAAAAAATGATAGATTGCGATGCTGAACATAAGTTATTATGAGTGACTCGCTTGGCTGATATTTTCCCTGATGCTAGTCATGTGCAGTATCTTCACTGCTTAGAACTGCATTGATTAGTTATATGGGTCGCCCGGGATTCGAACCCGGAACTAATCGGTTAAAAGCCGAGTACTCTACCGTTGAGTTAGCGACCCGCGTGTTTTTTCTTTTCTCACGCACAGTTTCTAATAGTAGCACAACCTTTTGGGGTTGACAAGGGGGTATTCAAAAAAAAGTTGCGCTGAGGTGAACGAGCATCTCACAACTGGCTCCTGGCTTGAGATAGGTCAATAATTTTCCCGTATTGAGGGCGTTACGAGGTGCTGTCCAAGGTTCCAAACAATAGTAGTCCTTGCCTTTGAGTGTCCAATAGACCACGCTGGAATAAGCCGAACTATAGCTGAGGATAATTCTTGACTTTTGATGATGATCAATGGTCGTTGTCGCTAACCCCGTTAAGGGACTAAACAAGACATCAATTTCATCCTCAGCAGCATCAAACCGTCCCGTGAACACCTGAGTTTTTTGAGTGCGTTGATCTCGATACTGCATGGCTGGAATTTCAAAAGCTAATTTTTCCTTATCCAAAGCCAAAAAATAAGGATGTAACCCCGTTGAAAACGGCATGGTTTGCGGAGGCAAACTGTCCATCGTGCCACAGAGGTTAGTATAGCGTTGGAAAATCTGTAAAGAATTCCCCTTCAAAGTGTAGGTAAACTCCACTTCAAAATCAAAGGGATAAACCGACCGAGTTTCAGCATTACTCTTTAACACCAACGTGATTGACGCACCGCCATCCGTTGCTTGTTGTACCACCGTCCACGGCAAATTCCGAGCAAACCCATGTTGTTTGAGAGTATAGCGTTGACCTTGATAAGTGTAGGTATCATCCGGTAAATTGCCACAAATGGGAAACAGAATCGGAATTCCACCCCGTACCGTTAAATCAGGATTAGCAAATCGTTCAGCATCCAAATACAGTAAATCCTGACCTGCAACTTGCCAACGGGTAATGATTCCGCCTCGTTCTGGGACAACTTCTAGGGTAGACTGGGTAGCCTGATCCCAGAGGACGTAGGTTTTATATTGTTGATGGGGCTTCAGTGCGATCGCAAACACGGTGATAGTTAAATAATGAATCAGTGATCAATCAACGCAAGAGATAGGAGCCAGATCGTTATGCTTCCTAAGCTCGATATTGCTCAGGACGCAAAGGCAGTTCAATCGTCCCATGAGATTCTCTTGGGTGATGGGATGCGGCCACTTGAGACTTGGTGGACTCCAGCCGATCCGGTGCAGAATTCCGATGAGGAATTGCAATTTCAAAGGAAATGGGGGAATGGGAAGGATTGTAACTCTGAGAGTTAGGTGGGAGAGCCTGGGGAAATGAAGGCAGAGAAATAAACGGATCTTTAATAAAAGGTTCATCAATATAAGGTTTGAGGTCATCCTGACGATCGGTTTTAGCCTCTAATTCAGGAGGTTGAACCGTTTTCTCTTCCACCAAGGGAACCGACGCCCCAGATAAAGATTCTTTCGGTGCTTCCGTTGCTAAGGGTGGCTGCACAGACTCCTTCTCAGATGATTCAGCAGTCGGGACTTCTGAGACTGGAGATGAACCGGGTATAGGAGATTCTGTTACTAAGGGTAACGTCAGTTCCTGACTAGGTGTTAAGGGGACATCAGCCGATTTAATCTCTCGATGGGGCGCGTCTAACACCACGACGGACTGCATCGGTTGATCAAAAATTTGTGACAGTCGTTCCACCCGCTTAAGAATATCCTCTCCTTTTTCTCCCGATATCACCTTAGCTTGATATTGTGTTACCTCTACAGGTAAAAATTCCACCTTCATTTTGCGATTGTGATTTAAGGCCACTTTTAAAACTGCCGTTTCATAGTCTGTACGACTATTACCGCCAAAAATAAAATTACCCAAGGAGTAAACAATCGGACGACCTTTATAAATTTCTGCACCCTGCAAAACATGGGGATGATGACCAATGACAACATCAGCGCCCTGGTCAATGGTAAATCGAGCTAAATCAATCTGCCAGTCCCCAGGATATTCAGACAGTTCTACCCCCCAATGATAGTTAACCACCACCCAATCCACCTGATCTCGAATCGCTTTAATATCGGCTGCCACCCGCTCATCATACCGAGGATTGGTTCCGGCTACACCTTCTGCGGCGGCATGAAAATCAGCATCATAATAACCAAAATAGGCAATGCGTTGACCTTTAACTTCGATAATTGTGGGACGACGAGCTTCTTTAATATCTCGACCTGCTCCTACTGCATGAATACCCGCCCGGTCTAACGTTTCCATCGTTTCGACGAGCCCGGATGCTTCATAGTCCATCGTATGATTATTGGCTAGATTAACAATATCAATGCCGCCTTCGGTTAATACCTTAACGGCTTCAGGATCAGCTTTAAAATTAAATTGTTTATTTGGACGGCGCAGGGTGGAACGGGTCAGGGGATTTTCTAAATTGACCATTGCCAAATCTGCCTCCCGATATTCAGGAAGTTGAGCAAACGGTAAGGAATAGTTTGTTCCAATAATATTTTCAAAGTGATCGCAAAGGGTCACATCCCCGCCAAAAACTAAAGTAACCGTTGGATCTTGAGGATTTTGTACCTGTTGGTGTTGAACCACCGGAACCACTTCTAAAGCAGCTTGAACCCGATCAGGCTGTTTAGGCGGGGGTGCAATCATGACCACATTTTCTTGGGCGGGATGATTCGGTAGAGGTATTCGATGGGCGGCGACTTCATAGTAACTCACCCAACAGCCCAAGATGAAGGATGAAACCGCCGAACCCACCAGGAACATTAACCGTAAGGTTTTAAATTTAATCCAATCGAGGTTGATCCGTTGGGTTTGTTCCCGATAAACTCGATTAGCGGGAGTCACAAGCCGCACCGATTGTTTCCAGAGGATTTGGGCATCTCCTTGATAGCGGGCAGCGATTTTCACCCCTTCTAAATTCGGGGCGTTCAGTTTCCACAGTAAATGACAGATAAACTTAACAATACTTTCCGCCAAAGGTTCTTGTTGAAATTCAACGAGAACGGGTAAACACCCTTTTCGATCTGGGGGGGCGACTTTGGCAGAGATGCCTTCAGGTCTGAGATAGGTATTAATTAAATAGCTCAGAGCCCTTAAATCTCCTGCACGGGCTGATTCAAAGATAGAAGGTTGACCTAAATATTCTGCATACGCCATGAGAATGCTGTCCTTTCCCTTAAAAATAACGAATTGCCGTTTAGTTTAATCAATCAAAATACTCTTAAGCTTGTATAGTAGCGAACAGTTCGTTAAACACTGAATCGATGCAGTGAAAAATTTCAACATAACCCGCTTCCGTAAGGTAATAACTTTTCTGATAAAAATTGACCAGGTTCATTATAAGCTGTTGGGGACGTGCGATCACCTAAGTTGAGTCCGACATTAAGGATCTCTGATGTAAAGAAAAGTTGATCAAACCTTTTGCTTAAGCCAACTCAACCCAGATTTAGGCCGTATACTGAAAATGTTCTCACTCTCAAGGCATAAGTACAGACTAATTTATTAGGCTAAATTTAACCTTGGGGTTAAAATAGAGGACAATTGTTTAGTCCAAATAATTCCCTGGAAATCGAGTTCGATTCAAGAGGTTTCGGCATCCTGCTTAACCCTCAAGACTCGATTCACAAGGAATATGTACACGAGCCAGCGAACTTCTCAGGAAAAGTAAAAAATGCTACATCGCAAGATTTATCAGCTTTGTTGTGACAGTCGGGAAGTCTCGATCTTCTTACGGGATCAACAACGTTGGATTGAGAAAGCTCGAATTACAGACATTGAAGGGGATTTAGTCACGCTACGTTATGAGACGGATGAAGAGGATGAGTTATGTTCTTGGGAAGAAATGATTCGGATAGAGAGTATTGGAGCCATTAGCCAAAAGTTGGCTTCCGTTCCCAAGTGTGATTTTGATTTTCCCATTGCTGAGGATTGTCCAGAAGCGGAACAAATTCATAACCCGACCTCTGAATCTAGCCCAGAATAAGCACAACAATCACCCCTGAATGGGGGGTGCGGTGATTCACAACGACTGATACAGCGAACCTAGAAGCTGAAATGGGTTTGTTTCGGTTCCCGATTTCCGGGTATGAGTTTATTCGAGACGCTCAATCGATTCAAACATTGGGCAGTATCCATCTGGGGTAACTTTAAAGCCATAGAGGGCGGAGACTTGATTCCAACAGCGTTGTCCTCGATAGTATTGGCAATTGCCACAACAGTCGAGATCACTGGGAATGATGCGATCGCTTCCTTGGCTGAGGAATTCCCGTTGAGAAATGCCGCGCAGGACTAATTCTTCTCCTTGCCATCGAGCTTCCACTAATCCGGTATCCGCAAAGGCGGGCCACCGAGGGTCAGTGGTTAAGGTGGGAGGGAGAGTAATGTGAATTTGAGTTTCAAACTCGGTGATTTCCCCTTCATAGTGGGTTTCCGCGCTTGGGGGTTGTAAGAAGGTTTCTCCGATGGGCAACTCCACCAAGGTTCCTGCATCTGGGGTATGCAGTTGATAGCGGTTGCGAAGTTCTTCTAAATTGGTCAGATCGGCTAAATAGGTGGGTGAACCATGCACAAAAATAATATGTTGAGGTCGGAGGTTATGGATCAGTTGGGTTGTGCCGGGGCCATCACAATGTTCTGAAATAAAATAGGTTTCGATCAGGGGTGCAAATTGTCCTGAACTGGTCGCTACAACTTCAGGAATGGGGAGAATCTCTAAGGGTTTACCGGGTGTTTGAGGCAAAAATAACATCCAAGGACGGCTAGAATTTGCCCAATAGGAACTCCAATCGGCATACTCATCAGTGAGAACAATACAGGGAGACTGACCGAGTTGAGATCGCTGTTGTGGGGTCAGGCGTCGCACTCTAGGACGAATGCGATCATCCCAGAATAAAGGCTGATGTTGGGCAAAGTTTTGGACGCTGGCGGGAAACTGGGACAGCAATTGTAAGTAAACATCACATCCAGTCGCAACGGTTCCATCGACCCAAATATCCAGATCTCGACCTGTAAAATAATGGTGACTCCGCAGCAGCATTAACAGTTCTTGACCTAACCCTAAACTCGGTGTGGGTAAGAGCAGACAATATTGAGCTTCTATGGCTCGATATAACCGTTCTGCTAGTTGGTTTTCCAGTTGACGACGATGGGGATGGCGGGCGGTTCCATAACTGCCTTCTAAGATTAAAACGTCTGGTTTGAGTCCCCGCAACTCTCCCAAGGGTAAGCCTTCAACTAAGCGAGAATTCGAGAGAAAAAAATCTCCAGTGTAAATCAGTTTATAACTGCGTTCTGGGGTGACAGAATTAATCAGAATGACCGATGCTCCGGGTAAATGACCCGCCGGAAATAAGGTGACACTGAGTCCGGGTTTAAGTTGGGTCGCAGAATTCCAAGGTAAAGGTTGACAAAGCGGATGATTAATATCCGGTTCCCAGTCCGGCCAATTCAAGGGTAAGAGTCGGGCTGTGACTTCACTCCCATAAATTGGAATTTTAGGAAAGGCTTGATGGAAAGCCAGTAAACCTTGAGCGTGATCCGCATGAGCATGAGAACAAAGCACCAAGTCAGCCGGAGGTTGTTCAGAGGAGGTTAATAGGGGTGAAATGTCCTGAAGTCCACAATCAAGTAAAATGCGATGAGATCCCATCCGCATGAGCAGACACAAACCCTCCTCGGCATGGCCAACGCTATAGGATAAACATTCCAGGTCAATCACAGGAGTTCATCAACAGGATAATTAGTATAGATTTTAGAGTTAGTCGGGATTTTTGCTAAAAAATGTTAAAAACTGTTGCAAAAATGAGTTAAGCGGAGTGAGATTCACCATGTCAATTGCACAATTCCAAGAATTTTTTGATCATTGCGTTGGTCAATGGACAACGGAACGCACCTACCATTACTTAACTCAACAGGAGGTAGAGCGATCGCATACAGAATTTGTGATTCATCCCTTGAACGATCAGGCGAAAGCTAAAGTCTTAGAAGATAATCAACGTTTATCAACAAACTTAGAATTACCAACCCTCCCTGGATATCGGTTAGCGTTTCAAACCATTTCGGAAAAAGGGGAGGAGGTTTCGCAAACATTGAATATTCTTTTTGTGCCCCAAAAACTGGATTTTCCCATCATTGAGGGAGATTATCTTCGCGATAAAGCCTATGAAGAAGCAAAACCAATGGTGGCGAACTTTCGCTATAATACTCAAACTCGTGAATTATTGATGACGACAACCTACACACGAGTGGTGTCAGTTGATTCGATTACTTTGATTAATCCAGAGTTAAGAATTCGTCGGATTATTAATTATCAACGACCGCAGAATCATGAACCGTTAAATACAGTTTTGTTAGTGGGCTTTGGAGTGGAACAAAAACAGTAATTAACAATCTTCTGAACAGATGATTGTTTAACTTAAAACAATAAGTTTTGAATTCAGAAAAAGCTGTTTAGGAAACCTTGCTAGATGGGACAGAGGGAGTGATCCAGCCCATCTAGTATCAAAGGCAGGGTAACAGGAGAGCAGAGGAGAATCTAACCTCTTGCCATCCCTATCATAGCCGTAATTTTAGCGGGATGGAAAAATACAAGAATTTCTTAAGTTTTGACAAGATTTTTGAGATTGTCCTCTGAGAAATTAGAAAATTTGGAAAAATTAATCAACAGTTTGAATCGGCTTTTACCGCAATTAATCTTGATTCAGATTGGGGCAAACATGACAATCATCTTTACAATATCCCAGCAAAACTGATGGACAAAAATTCTTAGCGAGTTGGGATTAAACCGATTTTCCCGAATCATAACTCAGAAATCTAGTCATTTGAAACTGTCTTGCTCCCTTGAGTCCTGACCCCCTCACCTGCTATGGTAATGGTTTGTACCCTTAAGTTTCTTAGCAAAATCCCTTATAAAATTTCCTATGGTTAGTTTTTTACTTGAAGTTGGTACAGAAGAATTACCAGCAACTTTTGTTGAAACCGCGATTCAACAATGGCAACAGAAAATTCCGGCTAGTCTCAAAGAACAGTTTTTGAGCTTTGAATCCGTTCAAGTCTGGGGGACACCGCGACGGTTAGCGGTATTGATTGAAGGACTACCCAGCCACCAACCTGACCGAGAAGAAGAAATCAAAGGCCCTCCAGCCTCTACCGCCTTCAAAGATGGAAAACCAACTTCCGCAGCAGAAGGGTTTATTAAAAAACAAGGTGTAACTTTAGAAGATTTAGAAATTCGTCCGACTTCTAAGGGAGATTTTGTCTTTGTTTTAAAGAAAATTCCGGGTCGATTAACGGCAGAAATTTTATCAGAATTAACCCCAGAATGGATTACCAAATTAGAAGGAAAACGGTTCATGCGTTGGGGAGATGGAGATTTAAAATTCCCCCGACCGATTCGGTGGTTAATTACCTTATTAGATGATCAAGTTTTACCCGTTACCTTAATCAGTGGTTCTGAAGAAATTAAAAGCGATCGCATTTCCCAAGGACATCGAGTTTTACATCCTGAACCGATGACCATTTCTGAAGCTAAAACCTATGTTGAATCCCTGAGAAAAGCCTTTATTGAAGTTGATCCTGAAGTTCGGATTCAAAGGATTCAACAAGATGTTAAAACAGTCGCGAATAGTGTGGGGGGACAAGCAGAAATTCCCGAAGATTTATTAACAGAAGTTGTGCATTTAGTGGAATGGCCGACGGCTGTTGTGGGAACCTTTGATCCAGAATTTTTGAATCTCCCTGCGGACGTGATTAAAACCGTAATGGTAACGCATCAACGGTATTTCCCAGTATTAACATCGGAGCCGCAAAATTCATCGCCGTTAAAACCCTATTTTATCACAATTTCTAATGGAGATCCGGCTAAATCTGATTTAATTGCCACCGGAAATGAACGGGTGATCCGGGCTCGGTTAGCCGATGGACAATTTTTCTATAAATCAGATTTAAAAACACCCTTAGAAAGCTATTTACCCGCCTTAGAAGCGGTGACATTTCAAGAGGATTTAGGTTCAGTTCGAGATAAAGTCAATCGAATTTGTAAAATTTCTAATTGGATTGCCGATCAACTCAATGTTAGTGAATCGGATCGGAATTTCATTCAACGGGCAGCTTTATTATGTAAAGCAGATTTAGTGACCCAAATGGTGTATGAATTCCCTGAATTACAAGGAATTATGGGGGAAAGATACGCTCGTGAAGGCGGAGAACCCGAAGCAGTCGCAACGGCTATTTTTGAACATTATTTACCTCGAAATTCTACGGATCATTTACCCCAAACTTTAATCGGTCAAGTTGTTGGTTTAGCTGATAAACTGGATACTTTAGTTAGTATTTTTGGGTTAGGAATGTTACCGACGGGCTCCTCCGATCCCTTTGCGTTACGTCGGGCAGCTAATGCCGTTGTTAATATTATTTGGGCTGCGAATTTACCGTTGAATTTATATCAACTGCTGAAACAAATTTCCACCGATTTTGTGAATACATTCCCCAATGCAATGTTAAAGTTAACGGGTCAGTTAGATGACTTTTTCTTGCAACGAATTCGGACGTTATTACAAGATGAGAAAAACATTGATTATGATTTAGTTAATGCGGTTTTAGGAGATAATGATTTGGAATATAAAGAACGGGCGTTACAGGATTTGTTAGACGTTCGAGAGCGAGCGTTATTCCTACAAACGATCCGTCAAGATGGTACATTAAACCAAATTTATGAAACGGTCAATCGTTCGACTCGGTTAGCCAAACAGGGGGATTTAGATACCTTAGAATTGCAACCGGAAACGAAGGTTAAACCGGATTTATTTCAAAAATCATCTGAACGGGAATTTTATCAAGCTTTAATTCAGTTAGTCCCTAAAACTCAAGGGTCTCAATCAACGCGAAATTATCGTCAATTAGTGGAAGCATTAGCTGAAATTACTCCTACTGTTAACAGCTTTTTTGATGGCCCAGAAAGTGTTTTAGTGATGGATGATGATCCGAATATTCAACGAAATCGTTTGAATTTATTAGGATTATTAAGAAATCATGCTCGTGTTTTAGCAGATTTTGGAGCCATTGTTAAAAGTTAAACAACGGTATATTTTAGGGAGCACCTTATATTTGAGGGAGCGTCCTCGCTCCCACTACGGGTTCCCTATTTTCTGTTATCAATATTCAGAATTTTCAGCAACATCACAAATCTACCCCATACGATTTTATCTATGCTCAAGGCTCATGTTATTGGTTTAGGAAAGTCTGGAAATGCGGCAGCACGGTTATTAAAATTGCAAGGATGGGAGGTAATATTAAGCGATCGCAATTCTTCTCCTAATTTAGAACCCCAAAAAAAACAATTAGAAGAGGAAGGAATAATTGTTCATTTAGGAGAGAATTTTCAACCGGATGATTCCTTAGATTTAGTCGTTGTTAGTCCTGGGGTTCCTTGGGATATTCCAGGGTTAAAAGCTGCCCGAAATTTAGGGATAGAAACAATTGGAGAAATGGAATTAGCATGGCGAAATCTACGACAGTTGCCTTGGGTTTGTATTACAGGAACCAATGGAAAAACGACAACAACCGCTTTAACTGCTGCCATATTTAAAGTCGCAGGTTTAAACGCTCCAGCTTGTGGAAATATTGGCTATGCCGCTTGTGAATTAGCCTTACAAGAATATCAAGGAAGTGCTAAACCGTTAGATTGGATGATTGCCGAAGTGAGTAGTTATCAAATCGAATCTTCATCAACTTTAAATCCTAGAATTGGCGTTTGGACAACCTTTACTCCTGATCATTTGAATCGTCATTACACCTTAGAACGCTATTATGATATCAAAGCTAAATTATTATATCAATCCCAAGAACAAGTGATTAATGGGGATGATCCTTATTTAAGAGAAACGGCAGGTCAACGCTGGATCTCTGCCTATTGGACAAGTGTTTTAGGACAAGAAGCTTTAGTTGCAAATCCCGAATTCGGGTTTTATATTGAAAACAATTGGGTGATGCAAAATGGGGAGCCAATTGTTCAAGCGGATGCGTTAAAAATGGTCGGAAGCCATAACAAACAAAACCTGTTAATGGCGGTTGCGACGGCTCGATTAGCGGGAATTTCAACAGAAGCGATTACTGAAGCAATTTCTACTTTTCCAGGGGTAGCGCATCGTTTAGAACGAATTATGACCTGGCAAGGAATTGATTGGATTAATGATAGTAAAGCCACCAATTATGACGCGGCAGAAGTGGGATTATCGGCGGTAGAATCTCCCGTAATTTTAATTGCTGGGGGAGAAGCAAAAAAAGGAAATGATAGTGCCTGGATTCATCGCATTCAAGAAAAAGCCGTTTCAGTGTTATTAATTGGCGATGCAGCCGAGGCATTTTCCCAACGGTTAAAGCAGGAGAATTACTTGAATTTTGAAATCGTTGAAACGATGGAAAAAGCGGTTGAAAAAGCGGCTGATCTTGCACCCCAATTAGGAGCAAAAGTGGTGTTATTATCTCCCGCTTGTGCCAGTTTTGATCAATATCAAAGCTTTGAACATCGCGGAGAACATTTCCGCCAGTTATGCTTAGACTTAATCAGATAAAAAAGAGAATAGGGTGAGGGTTGTTGTCAAGGGTTGTCTCTCTAAATTTCACAATTCTGGATTGTTCAGACCCTACATCCGTTCTCAATCCTTAGTTCAATAAAAGTGCAGGTGATTTTCTGTTCCCTATTTGACCCCCCTTCAGCGTTAAACTTTGATAAACTAAAGAGTTAGAGGACTTGGGAACCACGTAAATTTTCAATGTTAAAAAGAGTTGGAATAATTTTGCCTCAAACCCCTAAAAAAATTTCCCTACAATGGGTGTTAGTTATACCGTTTGTTGTGCAAGTTGTAGGGGTAGTGGGGTTAGTCGGTTATTTGTCTTGGCGCAATGGGCAACAGACTGTCAATGATCTAGCAAATCAGTTAATGGATCAGGTACATGAGCGAATTTATGAAAAGTTAAATCGTTTTTTAGAAACACCCCATTTGCTGCTGAAAATCAATCAAAATAGTTTTAAAAAAAGACAAATTGATCTCAATCTCCTTGAGCAGTTAGAAAAGAATTTTTACCAACAACTTCAACTTTTCCCCTCAGCCACTTCCATTGGATATGCCAGTAGCGAAGGTGAATTTATTTCACTAGGAAGAGATCAAATGGGCATCCTTTTACCTCAGAACAGTTTGATTCTTGCTGAGAGTAAAAAATCCCAACCTGGACTGTACAGAGCTTATCTATTAAATCCGAAAATGCAACGGAGCAAACCCGTTTTGACGGTTCCTAACTATCAAGTTCAAGACCGTTTGTGGTATCAAACAGCACAAAAAATTGGTCAACAAAGTTGGACTCCTATTGTGCAATATTATGTATATCCAACCGTAAGTAGTTTATTTGCTGTTTCACCCATTTACCAAGATGGAAAGTTTGTAGGAACGTTCGTGTCTGATATTTTGCTTTGGAAGATCAATTTTTTTCTTAACAACATTAAACTATCTAAATCCGGTCAGATTTTTATTATAGAACGTTCGGGAGAGCTTGTAGCTAGTTCTACGGGAGAACCAAATTTTACTGAATATAAAGGCTCTCAACTTGTTCGGTTACAAGCAACAGAAAGCCAAAATCCTCTCACTCGTTTAACAGCAAAAGAAATTCTGAATCAATGGTCTGATTTTCGTCAAATTCCCGTTGGCCATCAACATTTAAATTTAATTTATCAAAATCAACCCCAACTTGTTCATATTAGTTCTTATCAAGATACTTGGGGGTTAGATTGGTTAATTGTAATTGTGGTTCCAGAAACAGAATTTATGGAACAAATTAATGCGAATACAAAAACAACTATCTTGTTATGTTTAATTACTCTTATCTTATCAATATCATTAGGATTGTGGACAGCAAAAAAAATTATTAAACCGATTCAAACTTTAAGATCTGCTAGTCAAGCTTTAGCTAAAGGAAAGTGGGATAAAAAGTTAAATCTTAATAGTTCAATCAGTGAATTATCCAGTCTTTCAGAATCCTTTAATCAAACGTCTGAACAACTGAAGATAGCATTTGAACGGATTAATATTGCCTTACAAGAATCCCAGGATCAATTTATTAAAGTGTTTCGCTCTAGTCCTGATCCGATTGTGATTTTAAGCGCCGATGACCAGCGATATATTGAAGTTAATGATAGTTTTTTAGAAATGACAGGCTATAACCGTCAAGAGGTCATTGGTCTGACAGCATCCGAATTAAATTTAATTGTTGACTTTCAACAAAATCAATTCATTATAGAACAGTTAAAAACTCAAGGTTTAGTTCATAACATTGAATTTGATTATCGTCAAAAATCAGGAGAAATAGGAACTCTTTTGATTTCAATAGAACCCATTGAAATTGAAGGAAAAGTTTATTTACTGTCAACCTCTAAAGAAATTTCTGTTCGCAAGCAAGCTGAAAGAGAATTGCAGGAAGCGAAACAAATCGCAGAAACCGCTAATCAAGCAAAAAGTATTTTTTTAGCGAATATGAGTCATGAACTGAGAACCCCTCTGAATGTGATCTTAGGGTTTGTTCAACTGATGAGTCATGATCAGCAATTATCTGAACAACAAAAAGAAAATATACAAATTATTCAACGCAGTAGTAAACACCTACTGAGTTTAATTAATGATGTTTTGAATTTATCTAAAATTGAAGCCGGAAAACTGACATTAGAAGTCGAAATATTTGATTTTTTCGCGCTTTTATTAAATCTCCAAGAAATGTTTTTAGAGCAAGCTCGAAGCAAAGGTTTAGCGTTAAAATTAATCATCGCAAAAGATGTTCCTAATTGCATTAAAAGTGATCCCAAGAAATTGCAACAGATTTTGATTAATTTACTGGCAAATGCCATTAAATTTACCGAACAGGGAGAAATTACCATCCAAGTTAAATTAACTGATCCGCTTTTCTGTTTCGTTCCTCAAGAAATTGATTCTGAAGCAGAAAGCTTATGTTGGATTCAATGTGAAATTATCGATACAGGAGTTGGAATTCCCCATCAGGAATTAGAATCAGTTTTTGAGGCGTTTGTCCAGAGTAAAATCGGACAAGGATTTTCAGGAGGAACCGGATTAGGATTAACAATTAGTCGGAGTTTAACCGAGTTAATAGGAGGACAATTATCCGTAGAAAGTATTGTAGGGAAAGGGAGTATATTTCGGATTAAAATTATCGTCAGAAAGGTAAATAATTTTGAAAAAAAAATCTTCAAACACTATCATCATACTATTCGGTTAGCACCGGATCAAAAAAAATATCGTATTCTTGTGGTTGATGATCATCTTGAAAATCGTCAACTGATGGTGAAATGGATGCAAGAATTAGGTTTAGAAGTTCAAGAAGCAATGAATGGAAAGCAAGCCGTTGAAATTTGGCAACAATCCCAACCTGATTTAATTTGGATGGATATTGCCATGCCGATTTTAGATGGGTATGCAGCAACTCAACAAATTCGTGCTCAAACCGGAGGAGAAAAACCAGTAATTATCGCTTTATCTGCTCATGTGACAGAAGCCGATCGAAATTTAGCATTGCAAGTGGGATGTAATGATTTTATGATTAAACCTTTTCAAGAAAAAACATTATTAGAAAAAATGAATCAATATTTGGGTTTAAAATTTATTGATAATGTTTATCCTATTGAGGGTCAGCCTCAGCCTTTAAAAATAGATTTTAATCCTGAAATATTTCAGGTGATGTCTAATTCCTGGCTGAACCAACTTTCTGAATTTGCACTTTTAGGGAGCGATGAATTAATCTTGCAACATCTTGAAGAAATTCCCGAAGAATATCGTGAGATCGTCACCGAATTGCAGCAATTAGTCAACGATTATAAATTTGAAGAAATTCATAGTTTAGTTGAATCTTTTCTGAAGAAAAACATTTAAAATCAGTCTCGATCAAGGGAATCCCTAAAAAACATTGAATAATTTTACATTATAATTAAGCTTTAAATCAAACTTTCAGCCTTAACCCCAATCTAGGTAAAACCCTAATGCAGTTACAAAATCAGCCAGAAATTGTATTAGCAGAGGAGGAGAATCAAATTCCACTCACCCTCGATATTAATGGCACAACTCACACTGTACAATTAGAACCACGAGTCACCCTCCTTGATGCACTGCGAGAATATTTAGGACTCACTGGAACGAAAAAAGGATGTGATCGCGGACAGTGTGGCGCTTGTACCGTGTTAATTGACGGACAACGGGTGTACTCCTGTCTGACCTTGGCGATCATGCAGCAGGGGAAACCCATTACCACCATTGAAGGAATCGCCAACGGGGATACCTTGCACCCCCTACAAACCGCTTTTATCGAACAAGAAGGGTTTCAGTGTGGCTATTGTACCCCCGGACAAATTTGTGCAGCGATCGCATTAATCCAAGAAGTAGAACAAGGATGTGTGAGTGCGGTGACACCAGATCTCACCCATCCCCCTAAACTTCCAGAACTCTCCGACCTAGAAATTAAAGAACGTCTCAGTGGTAATCTCTGCCGTTGTAGTGCCTATAATGGCATTCTGGCAGCCATGCAACAGGTAATCGGACAAACTCCCCCACCTGCGGAGGCTTTAGTGTTGGTGAGAGATAACTGATATGAGAAATTTCACTTATAGTCGCGCAACATCCGTAGAGGATGCCCTACAAGGAATCCGAGAAAAC
>NZ_JBJUDF010000314.1:0-5697 GCF_046067725.1 Planktothrix sp. | reverse complement strand
AACCGGGTTTCTCAAACTATCTCTCGGTTGGGTAACAAAGGTTATGGCAGAAACCCGGTTTCTCGGAGTCTGGGTCACGCCACCCGCCAAATATTAATCGTCCCATCACCACTACCACTCACAACAGTCAGCCCATCCGGGCTGATGGCGACGGAATATACCGAGTCAGAATACCCAGTCAGGGTGCAAGCAAGTGAGGCATTTTCTAGCTTGCGTTTGCTTTCCGCTTCTTTGCGCTGCACCTCCTCCCAAATCATTTTTTGGTGTTGATTTTCCCCAATAGCAGCCAAACACCCATTCAGCTTTTCCACATATTTTTTATCCCACACAGTCAAAGCTGATGTAGTAGTCTCTAATAACTCCAACAAACTCGGTTTTTGTTCTTCAATAGCAGAAACCCGATTTCTCAACATCAGCCAAACTTTTATCGAATATTCAATCTGTTTTCTTGCCCAAGATAGATCGGGTAAATGACTCAAACTCAGAGCTAAATCTAAATATAAATCAGGAATCAGATGTAGGCGATCGCCTACAGCTAACTGATAAAGACTTTGATAACTAGAAACAATCTCACCCACCAACATTTGCTTCAAATTTTCACTCGGCACTTTTTCCAATAATCTTGGCAACAGTTCTGGCAATTTGGGACGCACATCAGCATGGAAGAAATGATAGCGATCCGCCAGCAAACCGACTAAAATACAATGGCAAATTCCTAAAAACTGTGCCAGTTCTTGAATATACTTTTCTTCCTTAACATTATATTTGTAATCCCGATCTCCTGTGAAGCCAAACTCCCAATCTTCCTCCTCCTCTTCTAAAATTAATAAATTCAGTTCATCATCCCCGCCCCGTCGCTGAATCTCCTCTAAACTTCTGCCTTTATCTAACAAAATCATCCGGTACTCTCGCCATTTTTCAGCATATTGACGAGCAATGGGATATAACACTTCTTTCCAAGGAATCGTTAGAACTTTTTCATAATGGGGGACGGTTTGTAACATATCCCAACCCGCTAAATAAATTCGCAGTAAATCCCCATCAATTTTAGATTCTAAAACGAGAGTTGGAATGGATTTGAGAACATGATGCAGAACATCCACTGCACTTTTGCCATGAGAAGATTTACTTTCCCAATCTGCCCCTTGATATCTGATCGGTCTGTCCTGACTGGTGAGGGGATAATGTTTGCAAAATTCTTGCACTTCATCGGTTAAGTGGGATTCAATCCGACTAAAACCTTGGGCAGCATTGGGGAATTTTTCAAACTCTAATGCTGGGGGTGATATAATCACTAATACAGGAATATTTCGATAATTATCTTGATAGCTTTTATAAGCTTTTAAAATCACACTAGCGGGAGTTTTTAGGGGAAAAGTGTCTCGAATTTCTTTATCATCAGCAAGTTCTATTGCATTTAACAATTGAACACGAGATAATATCAGTTGACTTTCCCGACGGTATTCTTCTAATCGTTGTTCATGTTGTAAGCGTCTCGCTAACTGTTCTGCTTCAAAATTTTGTCGTTTTTGCAATCGCGTATTTTCGCAAAACTGCCGATAGTCCTCAAGTTCTCGATTAAATTTTTGTCGCACTCCTTCTAAAACGGCTTGAAATTCTTGGCGACTTTCTTCTAAATAAAATTGACTGTTATTGCGATCAATTTCAGTTAGTCTATTCATGATCGCAACTACTGTTTGCGGGACAAAAAATCCTTGAATTGCTGTTATCATTCCCTGGGCAAAATGCCAAATCATTTTAATTCCTCCTGGGTTTTCAGAAACCGGGTTTCTTCCAGAAACCCGGTTTCTTAGGTTTTTAGTTAACTTTTGGTACAGGTATTAAAAACTAATGTAGCCGCCGCCCCCTTGCAAGATGCTCTAGGTAGAATTAGTATTCGTTCTGCTTATTGGTCTTGTAAAGACTGGACAGTATTAGCTTGGTGGATACATGATGAGATTAAAGGTTATTTGGATGTGTTTAGAACAATTTTTAATATTTTATAAACCTGGATCGAGAGCAAAGTTCATCTTGAGATCATATCAAATAGCGATCGCTCCCGATTTTTTTTACAGATTAGGTTAATTTAGAGTGGGTGCGTGTGCTATCCTTAATTACCCTAAAAAATTCACCCGGTATTCTTTAGGGGTTAAATCACAGTTTAAGGTGATTCTTTTGCTTTAATTTGATTAGAAATTTCCTTCCCTTTCAAAATAGCTGAAACTAAAAACGCATAGGATATGGCTCCCACCGTTGCTAAAATCACTAAACTATTTCCGGTGGAATTCCACAGTGCGTGTAAGATGGAAGAGGTGAGATAACCGACCCCTAAAATTTTCCAACGATGGTGAGGATAGATAACACTTAAACCAATAAAATAACCGAAGTAACCACTATAGGCCATGTGTCCAGCAATGGAACCTAGAATCCGGGGAATTAATAATTGTAATCCGGCTAAATAACCCGCACCTAAACCTAATAATCCTTTCCCCAAAAGTTCAGTAACATTTTCCACTGTTCCGGGTACATATTGACCTAAAGTTTCAAATAAAGTAAACCCAACACCGGATGCGGTTCCTAATAAAATCCCATCCAAAGGTTCCCAAACCCCAACCTGTTGTCGTTTAGGAGAACGTAATCGATATCCTAACCAAAGACAACCAAATACAGGTAATGCTTTCAGTAATTCTTCCATTAATCCTGCACCAAAAAACATTTTGATAAATAGATTAATAAAGCCGATGGAGTCTGATTCAGGAATTTGACCCGGAAGAATTCCACGAAAAACTAAAATAAATAGGTTAAGAATGGGAGTAGATAAAATGATGAAAGTTGTTAAGCCTGAAGCAAATAATACCCACCAAGGTTTAGGTTTCCCACATAATCGATACACAAAATAAAATGCCGCACCGGAGATATAAAGTGCAACTAGCCATTCATATAAATTAGGAAGTCCAACGGACATAAACATTAACACTACAAAAACCACCGTAATAATCCCCGGAATTAAATAAGCTTCTTGGACTAAATACGGTTTCATGGAAGTAAGAGGAATCAGTTCGCCTTTATTAGGAGAAAGACGATTAGGTTGAGAAACTAAATTTTCACGAGGAATTGGGTTCGTCATTGGTTATCTGGGATGTACATTGATAGAATATCCAAAAGAATACAACAAAAAAAACTCTTTAGCTATAGTTTTGAAATATTTTTTAAATCATAAGATACTTTTAACAATCCTGAAGGATAGGTTTCAACTTATTTTAAAACTAAAGGAATTTCTAAATCTCAGTCTGAAATCATCAATGGAATTCCACTTCCTAAAATGAGCGGATGAATAGAAAGAATCAGTTCATCAATCCAACCTTTTTTGAGAAAATAATGGATGAATTTACGTCCTCCTACAATCCAAATATCCTGACCCGGAGATTGACGGAGGGATTCAACAAAATTTTGACAATCTCCACCAACAAACTCTACCCTGATTAAGTGTTTATGATATTCAAGAGATTTTATCATCTTTCTTAAGATAGGTGAATTTTTTACTAAATTTATTCCTTTAGTTAGTTAGCAAATATCTATGTATTCTGTCATCTTATATATAGATAACTATCGCTGACTCAAAGTCCCCCACCTTCGGATGGGGGATTTCAATTTTCAGCTTGAATTTTACTGGATATTCAATTCAATCTTTATGCTGATACTCTTCCTTTAAAGCTAAATCAAAATGATGACATAGGAGCTTAATCGTTTCCATTTCTGAATCAGTTTCATAAGGTTTCAGGAATCTCTAATTTTAGTCTGATAGCACGTCTCTACTTGCATTTTGCTCTTAAACGTGCTAATAAAACTTCCATAAACTAGAGTTTTCATGCAAGAACCATGCAAACGCAAAACTTCAAGCAAAAATTTACACAAACTGTACAATCGTTAGTCACTTTAAATGTACCTGCGTTGTATGGGAGTCTGCTGTTGAGAACTTCTGGTATTATCGCTTGTGCCCTCACAACAGCCTATCCGGTCATCGGACAAGCGGCTGTGATGGGAGATTGGAAAATTGACGCTAAAACTGGAATTGTTGAGGTTGAACTTCCCGCCGGAAGTCAACCCCAAGTATCAGCTTATAATCTTCCCCCTCGTTTAGTCCTTGACCTCCCGAATACAGAAGTTAAAGTTCAGATTACAGAAAATTATGAAACCGGGGTTGTCCGTCAGGTCAGTTTAATTCAAAGGACACCTAAACAAGCTCAATTAGTGGTAGAATTTGCCACAGGAATTGCGATTGATCCAGAAAATTTAGATTTACGACAAATTGGCATTGATAACCTGTGGGTATTGCGTCCGGTACTGCAAACTTTACCGCCTGAAGAACCCACGACCCCCACGAATATTGCGACGACTCAACCGCAGACGACCCCAACTCCGAAACTTGTTGTGACTTCTACTACGCCTCAAACAACAGCAACCGTTCAACCTCCAGCACCTTCTAAACCTGCTCAAATTGTTGTCCGTCAATACGACCCCCGACAAACGGCTTTACCCAACCCTCAACCGATTCGAGATTCCAGCTTACAAATTGTCCGAGTTCCGGTCAATCAACCCACTCAAGTACAAGTGCTTCCGACGGTGACACCTCCTCCCCAACCCCCTCAAACGGTGGTGTTTGTTCCCCAAACCCCGGGTTATCGTCCTCCGGTTGTGGGTTCTGAATCGGTGGTGGCTGTTGTACCGAACCTGGAATTAACTCAAACTGCATCCCTCCCCCAAGCTGTCCCTTTTGGTCAACCGTTACCGCCTTTGGGACAACCGGGAACCCAATCCTATGTTAATCCTCGTCCATCGGCGATTGTGCTACCCAGGGGAACGTCCTTAACGTTACTGTATCCTACTGAAGATCAGGTGCGGCTGACTCCTCGTTCAGAACGTCAGGATGTGTTGTTATTACAAGGGGGAATTGTTGATAGTTTAGGGAATTATATTGTGCCACCGGATACCCCCGTTGTGGGAGAATTTGAAAGCACAACAAAAGGCAGTCGATTTATTGCTCAAGCGATTAATTTAGAGGGTCGGAGTATTCCGATTCAAGGTCAATCTAACTGGATTCCAGGGTCTTTAGAAGTTAGTCCTCAACGAGTGGGAATTGGAACGGGTGCGGGAAGTTTAGCGGGATTTCTTGTTAGTGGATTTACTGGAATTGGGGCGTTAGTGGGTGCAGTTGCAGGGGCTGGAATTGGCATTGGAACCTCTCCTTCCCCCACAACCTTGCAACCCGGTCAATTAATTTTAATTCAGTTAACGCAAGATTTAACAACTCCTAATTTCTTTTTAGTGAATCAATAATTAAGTTGACGGTTGAGGGTTAACAAATTAACAATGCTCAACCGTCAATACGACTTAAAATCGTTCGGTTTCAGGTCGAGTTGGTGCGGGAACAGTTCCCGGTTGATTAATAAACAAATTCGCTGCACTATCATTTTGATAAATACAGTTAATCGTAGGATTACTTTCTAAATCTCCGGTAAATCCAAAGGTATTCATCCGTTGTTTACAATCTCGCTCTTGCTGATTATTCAGGAGATTACGCTGTTTTAAAATTGCCCAGTTACTCGTGCGCAGAACACATCCCGGTTGCAGTTTCGGTTGTGTTACATAAACATTGAAGGGGTTGAGGGTGACAAAGACACGCAGATCTGTTACCAT
>NZ_JBJUDF010000313.1:0-17328 GCF_046067725.1 Planktothrix sp. | reverse complement strand
CATTGACGATGGGTTTAAGGGGTAATTGGCTAGAGAACTACTTAGACATTTGATTTATGTCTGATGTTCCGTTATTCCCAGCAGAGAGTGTGAGTGATAATCAGTCTGGCACTGTGGGAATTGCCGTATCTCTTTGGTATTGGCTACCGCATGGGATAGTTCATACCATTGACTCTGAGATTGACCTTCCTTTAGGGTCACATTTTCACTCGTTAAGGCAGGCTCGATTGGAGTTATTGTGTTCCAATTGTCTACACCTGTCTCCCTGTTTACGTTTAAGGTGTTATCCTTAGACTTTGACAGGAACGTCTCGCACAACCTGCTTTATTATATCTTAAGGGTTGCAAATTAATCACACCAACCCGAATCAACTGTTAATCGAGAGATTAACAGGGACTCTTTCCGGTAATATTGCGTTAGAGGTTGACTAAGCGGTGGCTTGGGTGAGTTCTTGCCAGCGTTGATGCCACAGTTCCATGGCGGTTTCTGCTTCAGGTAAGTCGGTAAATTCTTGGCTTTGTCTTTGCAGTTCCGGGGCTAACCGTTCTAAAGCATCAAAGCTATTGCAATAATGTAAAACGGTTTTCCAGCCGTCATACCATTGCTGATAAGTTTGCTGACGAAGGCGAAGGGGTTTGAGACGTTCTTCTTCTTGGGCTTGTCGTTGAGCTTCCCGTTTGAATTGTTGAGCTTTGTTAGCCCAGGCAGAACGCCATTCTTCTAAAACCACAGGATGATACTGGGTTTGATAGTGCTTGACTTCTAAACTCAGCATTTCTCCGAGTTGATCTAAGGTTGAGCGATCGCTACAATTTTGAATCGCCTCTAATCCGGTTTCTTTCCACAAAGGTAAACGACGATAGCTGACAAAAACAGGTTTTTTGTGTTGAACTTTTACCCAAATTTGATGTTGCCAGAATTCTAGGCGCTCAATGTGTCGGGGTGCGATGGTGAGTAAGTTGGCAACTTCCAACCAGACACGGGCTAGGGGCCACTGACTTGGAACGATTACTCCAGCCTTGATTAAATTTTGAGACATGGACAAACACCTAGATTCTGGACGATGATGCTCCCAAATACTAGATATAGCGTTGTTATTGGGATTTATTGGTAATTATACCCTAAATATAGCTTTTAGTCTAGGTCTGAATAGGAGAAAACCGGGAGCTAGGAAAGAGAAACAGGCCAAAAGTGTAGCGAAGTTGACAGAAAATTGAACAACAACACAGTTTAGAACCCATGCTAATATAATAGCAGAGGTTGTTACTTTTGACAAATAAGTTATGTTTAGCTTGTTGTCTGGACTGTCTGAAGAGGAGAACCCATGAAAATCAATAAATTCCATCACATTGCAATTATTTGTTCTAATTATGAGAAATCTAAGCATTTTTATGTCAATCTTTTAGGGTTTAAAATTATTCAAGAAACCTTTAGAAAAGAACGAAATTCTTATAAATTAGATTTGCGAGTGGGAACGGATGATCAAATCGAACTGTTTTCCTTTCCCGACCCTCCTCAACGGCCGAGTCAACCGGAAGCTTGTGGTTTACGTCATTTAGCCTTTGAGGTTGATAATATTGACCAAAGTGTTGCTGATTTATTAGGAAAAGGGATCTGTGTAGAACCCATTCGCCGAGATGAAATCACCGGAAAACGATTTACATTTTTCAAAGATCCCGATAATTTACCGTTAGAAATTTATCAAAAAAATATTGGTTAAGTTGGAAAATTAAGCAGTTGACACTCCCACCCCTACGCTACGCGCTTAGGGTGGGATTCTCGTATCTAGCCTAGTCAAATAGAGACAGGTAATAAATAAGCAACTTCTGTTGTCTATAGTTTTAATCTTTCGATATTTATACTACACTAATATTACACAAGTGTCTAGTTATTCATGGAGAAAAAATCATGTATACCCTTCCTCGAACCTCAACAACCGATATGGAAGTCACAAGTATTCGTCTGGAACGGGAGCTCAAAGAGAGATTGAAAGGACTGGCTAAGAACAAAGGCTATCAAGCACTGATTCGAGACATACTGTGGAATTATGTTCAACAAAAATCTGGAGAGTATCGACCATCCTTGACCAGAGATGATATCCGGGCTCATATTTCAGCCATTGCTGAACAGGAGGAACGCTGCGTTTTAACCGGAAAAATTATTCGACCGAAAGAGGAAATGTTTCTAGGACTCACGTTTCAAGGTGATATGGTTCCTCTGAGTTTGGGAAGTTTAGACGGCTAGTTAGAAAAAGTTCATCAAGCTCAGGAGGGGGAGGAAGGGAAGAAATCAACTTCATTTCCACTTACCCCACGGTCACCTCCCCCCTACAATTAATTTAGATGTCATTAATTTTCTCCTAGATTTTTAATTCCCAAACTAAGATTTGATGATCTTCCCCACAACAAATAAATCGTTGATGATCCGGGCTAAAAATAATCGGGGAATATCCTTCTAAACGATTTGATAAAATTCCGAGTTGGTGAGGTTGGCTAATATCCCAGAGATAAATTGTACCATTATTACTGCTTGTAGCTAACCATTGACCATCGGGACTGATAGAAACAGACGAAATACTATCAGAATGTTCTGTTAACGTTTTAATTAATTCTCCGGTGTTTAAATCCCATAATTTGACCGTATGATCCGCACTTCCACTCACTAATAGTGGTTGAGTTGGACTCAGAGAAATTGCAGAAACTTGGTCTAAGTGTCCCGTTAAAGTTTGTATGCTTTTTAATTGACCAAATTGCCAAATTTTAATCGTTCCATCACGACTAGAACTGGCAAATAAATAATTTCGCCAAGAATGAGAATTAGCCTTGATAAAAGGGTGATGAATTTGAGACGGATTAATAAACTGAACCGATAAAACGGCTTCTAAATGTTCACAATAACGAGAGAGTAATTCACCGTTTCTTTGATTCCAAAGTTTAATACTATGGTCTTCACTCCCACTCGCAATCATCATACCATCGGGACTATAAGCAACACAATAAACTGCACCGCAACGATGACTATAAGGAGAACCGGAATGGCTAAAAAATCGGTCTGCGATCGCTCGTTTATCTAAATTCCAAGAAATCAAAGTTCGATCTAAACTCCCACTGACTAATTTGCGACCATTGGGACTAATCGCAATAGAATAAATAGCAGCATCATGACCGATTAATCGATGCAAAAATTGTCCGGTTTTTAAATTCCAAACCCTTAATGTTTTATCCTGACTTCCACTGATTAAAAGATATCCATTGGGGCTAATTGCTAAGGCTTTAATGCTGTTTTTATGACCGGATAAAATATTAATACATTCTAATTTTAGATCAGGAGTCATTGAGATCAAGCCAGGAGAATGATCAATTAATTCTGGCTGTAATAAGGGAGGATTTAAAGTTGTAGTTAGCGTTGAGTTTGTGGAAAAATAGGAAGTTAAGTTATGTTGTTTTAAAATAAAATGATTGGAGTTCACAAAGACTGAATTCGCTGGAAATAAAAAACTGTTGTGAGAATATGGATGAGCAGAAATCGCTTGTAATTCAGTGGCAACGATAATATTTAAAGCCGAGGGTGGCGGAATTGTTGTCATTGTTTGAGGTTGATGAAATGCTAAATCCTGTAACACTTCTTCGACCGTTTGATAACGATCTTTGACTAAATCTTTGAGTAGTTTATCTAAGATTTGATTGAGTTGAAAACTGAGAGCTTGATTAAAATCGGGTAAATGCGATCGCCAGATTAATTCACCACTGAAGGGATCAAATAATTGATTAGGAGGAATTTGAGTCAATAAATGAATACAAGTCATCCCTAAACCATATAAATCACTGGCGGGATAAGCTTTTCCGCCGCGCATTTGTTCCAAGGGTGCATAACCAATGGTTCCGGCTAGAGTTCCGGTTTGAGGTTGTAATAAATTTAGGCTATATTTAGCAATTCCAAAGTCTACTAAAACTAATTTTTTATCGCTTTGACGACGAATAATATTATCAGGTTTAATATCTCGATGAATGATGTGATGTTGATGAATAAATTTTAAAATCGGTAAAATATCTTGTAACAGTTGAATAATTTGATGTTCGTTAAAAGGGCCGTTTTCGTTTAATTCATGCAGTAAATTTTTGCCTTCAACCCATTCTTCAATTAAATAGAGGTGTTCTTCTTGTTCAAAATAAGCATATAAACTGGGAATTTGAGGATGAGTTCCTAATTCTTGTAAACGTAATGCTTCTTGGTTAAACAGTTCTATGGCTTTTTGAACCCAGGAAATTTTAGAAGATTGAGGTGAAAATTGTTTAATAATGCAGGGGATATTAAACCGATCTAAATCAACGGCTAAAAAGGTGCGACTCATCCCTCCATCTCCGAGTTCCTGTACAGCACGATAACGCTCTTTCAAAAGTAACGTTGTACCACAGGTTTGACAAAGGGTTATTCCTGATGGGTTTTGAGGTGTTCGACAGTAGGGATTTAAACAATAACTCATCGGATTTTGGATTAAGCCCGATAGTTTGAAAGGATTTTATTAGAATAACTCAGCCCCTAAAAATCAATCTCAATCTTAAGGATAATTTAGCTTTTCATCCCAGTGTACTAATGTAAATCGGCTTCCCAAATTCCAATATAAATTCGATCAAATTGATCTCGTTCAATAATCCCTTTGAGAGAATCAATCACAAATACATAAGATTTTTTTTGACGATTATGAACACTTTTTAAACCGGCTTCTAAGGCTGGATTTAAACGACAACCTGACATACTATTAAGAGTCGTTAAAATCGTTTCTAATTCAACTTCTTGGGAAAATGCGGCTTCTGTTTGTCGCAATTTACCCGAATTTTGATCAAATAAAAAACCTACGCTAACCCGATTCGGAATTAAATGATAAAATATAGCTTTAGTATTGGGCCAATATCCGGTTTCTGTTCCTGTGGGAGTTCCAAACATTTGAAGAACTTGATTTTTATCAATACCCGGTTTGAACCCCGGAATTCCGTAACCCGAAGGAAGTTGATCACAGGAGTCAAGCTCAATTTGAGGAGGTTGGGGAAACCTATCTTGAGGAATAATTGGAATCGAAAAATCAGGAATAATTGTCGCTGCAATCAGTTGATGTTTTGCTGACGTGAAACAAACAATAGGACGGTCATAATTTTTCAAAGAGACAACAAGAGGTAATAAACCTGTTAAAAGCAATTTCAGAATAATAGTTAACCTCCCCTCGTTGGATTTATTGTGGCGACGATTGTTTGTCAATTACAGCTTGACGAAATCCTAAAACGACTAAAATATTAGCTAAAGTTAAAAAAACTTCAGCCCCCCCATGTAACCAATCAATATTCGCTAAAGCTTCTCCATAAACAACTTTTGCATAAATTCCCGCCGGAATGGTAACTGCAACAAACACTAAAGTTCCATAGAATCCAATTAATGCTAAACGGGGCATTTGACCGGAACGAGTTAAAAACCATAAAAACCCTAAATACGGAAAGAGGGAAACGGCAAATAAGGTATCTTTTGATAACATAATAAATCCAAAATAAGATCCAATAAATTAGGAGAATTAGTTTTAATTTTTAACAGAATTAGCATGACGCCAAATCCACCACGCCGCAATACAGAGGGTCGTATTTCCGACAACAGTCATCGTCGCTTGTAGGGTGACTAACCATTCTAAAGAGGCCGGATTATCAAAATAATGCCAGGTACAGGCACACATGGCACTCACTAAAGACGGTAACATGGCGAAGGAAAGACCCCACCAAGCTCGATTTTGAGTCACTTCTCCATAAATCCAGATCAACCAAATGGCGGCGATCCATTCAATCACACTGGAAATATGAATGATCCAAGTCGGAATTGATAAGGCGTGCATAATTTGACCAAAAATAACAGAAAGTTCGCTAAAATTTCAGCCTGATATTAATGTTAATTTAATCCGCGTACAATCTGATATAAATTTAGATATCGGGTTACAGTCGGGAATCGACCACAGAAAGGGGCAACCATGCAACGGGTGATTTGTTGTGGATATTATGGAAAAGGCAATGGTGGGGATGAAGCTTTGTTAGCGTCGCTGTTGCAAATGTTACCGCCTACGGTTGAACCGATTGTTTTATCAGGAAATCCAACCCAAACCCACACCCAGTATCAGGTAGAAGTTTGCGATCGCATGAATGGGCTACAAGTGCTCAACGCCCTGCGCCACGCTGATGCTTTAATCTGGGGTGGAGGTAGCCTGATGCAAGATGTCACCAGTGCCATGAGTCCTTTCTATTATGGCGGTTTGATGGGAGTCGCGCAACAGATGGGGCTTAAAACTATCGCCTGGGCCCAGGGTATTGGCCCCTTAAACCGTTCTATTTCTCAATGGTTGGCAAAAAAAACCTTTTCTGGCTGTCATGTCGTTAGCGTGCGGGATACGGGGTCTGCACAGTTGTTGTCTGAGTGGAAGATTCCCTTTACCCTCGCCCCTGACCCCGTTTGGGCGTTAGATTCTCGACCTGTCCCTGGGTTGTGGGATTTTCCCGCCCCCAGAGTCGCCTTGACTTTGCGCCCCCATCCCCAATTAACGCCAGAACGGTTATCATTAATTATTCGGGCGTTAGTGTCGTTTCAAAAAGCAACTCAAACGTTTATTTTATTGATTCCGTTTCAGCCTGTTCAAGATTTAGCGATCGCCCAAGTGATTCATCAAGCTCTTCCCCAGAATAGTCAGGTTTTAATCTTAGATGATCCTCGACAATTAAAAGGTGTATTTCAAGGGGTAGAATTAGTAATTGGGATGCGGTTTCATAGTTTAATTATGGCAGCAACAGCAGAATGTCGATGCTTGGCGTTGAGTTATGATCCGAAAGTTAGCCGATTAATGGAAGAGTTAGAATTACCTGGATGGGAAATTGATCAATTACCCGATGATGCTAATTTTATTAGTAAAACTTGGATTGATTGTTATGCGAATCAAGATCCGTTATCGAAGGGAAAAATAGAGTTTTTTGTTGATCGGGCTAAGGTTCATCAAGAGTTGTTAGATTCCCAATTTTCTTAAACAAGACTGTTCATTTTTTTGTGATTGATTTATGGTTCGCGTTCGAGTTCGTCAGCACGTTAATCCGTTGTGTCAAAAATATCAAGCTCCTGTTATTCTTCCTGACTGGTCAAAAATTTATGATAATTTACAGCAACCTTTACATTTAGATATTGGCTGTGGAAGAGGTCGATTTTTAGGGCAATTCGCTCAATTAGAATCGAATTGGAATTTTCTAGGATTAGAAATTAGACAACCTTTAGTCACTGAAGCGAATTGTTGGCGAGATCAACAAGGATTAACCAATTTACACTATTTATTTTGTAATGCTAATATTTCAATTGAACCGATTTTAGCATCTTTACCTGAAGGAGTTTTAAAACGGGTTAGTATTCAATTTCCTGACCCTTGGTTTAAAAAACGTCATCAAAAACGACGAGTGGTACAACCGGAATTAGTTGAAAATTTAGCTCGTTATTTGGGAAAAGGAGGAGAAGTGTTTTTACAGTCGGATGTTGAAGAAGTGGAGATTGAAATGTGCGATCGCTTTTCTGAACATTCCGCATTTCATCGGACTCAAAATGATTGGTTAACTGAAAATCCTCTTCCAGTTCCCACAGAACGAGAACTCTCAACCTTAGATCGAGGTGAACCCGTTTATCGAGCATTATTTATTAAGTAGGGAATTGGGAATTACGAATTACGAATTACGAATAAATACTGACCAAAATGGAGAGGAGAAACATTCAAACTATTGGCTTTTAGCCTGAACGCTTCTCCTCTAAGGTTTTTGACATCAACCCCTAAATGATATTCATCTATAAAAATGATAGTTTCTGTTTTTTAGGGGAGTAGCCAACATTTAAAAGTCAGAGAAAAACAAGGTTTGTTTTTAAGTTTTGAAAAGTTTTTATTTGAAACCCATTAAGCACCGATCGCTTCTTCAACACCGGGTAAACGTTGGGCAGAATACCCTACACCGCGCACGGTTAAAATATATTCGGGATTGCGTTGATCTTCTTCAATTTTTGCCCGTAAACGAGCTACATGAACATCTACAACCCGCATATCAGCAATGCGTCGAGGAGTATATCCCCATAATTCTTTAAGAATTTCAGAGCGAGAAACCGCTTGTCCAGATCGTTTAACTAACAACTCCAACAAATTGAATTCAATATAGGTTAACGGAACCACTTTCTCGCCTTTATAAACCCGCCGTTTAACCGTATCAATTCGGACAGCTTCAATTTGAATCACTTCCGGGTTGAGACTGGCCGATAAATGGCTATCTTTAAACCGTCTTAAAATGGCATGAATTCGAGCTTCTAATTCTTTCGGAGAAAAAGGTTTTGTTAAATAATCATCAGCGCCTAATTCTAAACCCGTAATCCGATCAGCTACGTCCCCTAAAGCGGTTAACATAATAATCGGAACATCAGATTTGCTGCGAAGTTCTTGACAAACTCCATAACCATTGAGTTTGGGCATCATTACATCCAAAACCAACAAGTCAGGATTCTCCCGCTCAAACATTTCCAGCGCTTCTAAACCATCGGCGGCGACTACCACATTATAGCCAACCATAGAAAGACGAGTTTTTAAGATGCGCCGAATCGCGGATTCATCATCAGCAACCAGGATTTTTTCACCGTTGCGTTTTTCATCAAGTTGGGATTGTACACTCATATCTGCTTTTTTGATGGATGGATCGGCTATCGATTTAGCAATACCCAAGCAAATCATATCCATGTCGCAGGTTCCCAGGATGGCTTCTACCCACAAATCCCGATAACTGACACAGCGATATGATGGGACAGAAACTCACTCGCTTTTGGGGTGGGTGATTCAGTCTAATGCTTAGATTGCTATTGATTATGATAACATACGTTTTCAATTTGTTATCTTACTTAACACTTGGCCCATTTTCGTTACATTCAGTTACACAAATTAATATTTTTTAAATTTAAAAAGGATGTTAACTGATACTTTAACAATTAATATAAGGGAAATGATAAGCTTTAACAAGAGGCTTATAACATCAAATTCATTAATAAAATTGGTTGTCCAAATGTCGTTTAGTAAAAACAATGCCGAATCCATTTCTAGGAGTCAGGATTCCTCCTGAACTGCATGAAGCACTTATGGCAAAGATAGAAAACACTGGACAATCTAAGTCAGATATTGTGATTCAGGCTTTAAGTGCTTACCTGGGAATAGCCACGCAGCACCAGAAGCTTGAAGATCTGGAGACACGACTGTCTACATTAGAACAGAAGTTAGAACAACTAACTCATCGAATTGAGAACTAAAAATTTAGGGAAAAGGGAAACAAAAATTAGATTTTTAACGCCAACTTACACCGCCTTTAGTTCAACAATTAGAAGGATGAGGCGGTGTGAGTTAAACGAATTTAAACAGCAATTTTGGGCGGACGACCCATTAAACCGGTCATTAATCGTAATGCCAAATGGCGCAAAACTTTCACCCGGATTAATATCTTTAATCCGAGGCGACGTAAACTCACTTTTGGTAACCAATCTCCTGAGAAACTTCGGTCTAAGAAATCCGTTAATCCTAAAACAATTAAATTCTCTTTTTTTCGCCAACGTTCATACCGTTTTAAGGTTGTTTCTTGTCCGATATCTTCATGGTTTTGAGAAGCTTTTTTCAAGACTTCTGCTAAAGCACCTGCATCTCGAATTCCCATATTTAATCCTTGTCCGCCAACGGGATGACAACAATGGGCTGCATCTCCGACTAATGCTAATCGATGTTGAACATAGCGATCACTCTGCATTAATTGTACCGGATAAACATAGCGATCGCTTAATAATTCTAATTTTCCTAATAATCCTCCTGTACGATATTCTAATAATTTCAAAAACTCGGTTTCATCTAATGCTTGTAAAGCTTGTGCTTCTGCATGGGGGGCTGTCCAAACCACTTGACAGCGATTTCCAGGTAACGGTAAAACCCCCATCGGCCCACTCGGCCAAAACCGTTCAAAGGCAACATTTTCATGGGATTTTTCAGTTTTAATCGTCATTGCCATACAAGATTGCCAATATTTCCAACCTTGTGTTTTAATTCCCGCCTCTTCCCGTAATCGAGATTTTGCACCATCGGCGGCGACCACCATTCGACTACAAAACCGTTGAGAATTCCCTTCTTTTTCAATTTCAATTTCGACAAAATCAGAATCATAATTAACGCTTTTTAAAATAGCCGGACATTGCCAAGAAACATTCGGACATTGATCTAAAAAATCATACATCGCTGACAACATCACCCCATGTTCTCCCACATATCCTAATTCATCGGTTCCTAAATCTTCAGGGAGGAATTTAACGACATTGGGATGATTAGAATCGCTTAAACTAATTTGATAAAAGGTTGTAATTTTATTAATAATATCATCCCAAACCCCAATTTGTTTAAGAATGCGTCCGGTTTGTAAAGTTAACGCATACGCTTGTCGCCGTCCAATGGCAGATTCTGGTGGTTGGGATTCAATAATTGTTACCTTTAATCCCGAATCTTTCAACCCACAGGCTAAAGTAGCCCCCACAATTCCACCCCCAACAATCACCACATCATAATCGATTTTGGGTGTTGAGGAATCCACAACAGAAGATTGAGTTTGTAAACGTGACGACACCAGCATGATGTTCCAGACTGTACTTAGAATTTGAACTGGCTTCTATTGTGACATGGTTTCAGGTTGAGTTTCATCGGTTCTGAACCCACCCGGTTTCTCTGGGTGATCCAGGGGGGGGAGAATCAAGATTTTACCTTTAGCAACTGGGTTTCTACTGATAAAGTGATGACTTTAGCATACAGATGAGTCACAATAAAAGAATTAAAGGGTTAGTTAATCTGAATATGACATTATTATTGGCCGGAGATATTGGTGGAACAAAAACAATTTTACGCTTAGTGGATGCTACCACCACGATTCAAGCAACTCGAATGCAAGAACGCTCAAAAATCCTCTATGAGTTTCGTTATTTAAGTGGAAATTATCCTGATTTAGTTCCCATTGTTGAATTATTTTTACAGGAGGCGGGTGAACAATTGGGTTATATTCCTAAACCGGAAAGTGCTTGTTTTGCCATTGCAGGGCCAGTGGTGAATCAAACAGCAAAATTAACGAATTTATCTTGGCGGTTAGATGCTCAACATTTAAGCCAAGAATTAGATATCTCTCATGTGACTTTAATTAATGATTTTGAAGCCATTGGTTACGGGGTGACGGGTTTACTAGATGACGATATTTTAACTCTACAAACAGGACAGCCTCAAGCGGGTGCACCCATTGGAGTAATTGGGGCGGGAACCGGTTTAGGACAATGTTTTGTTACCCCCTTAACAACGGGAATTAAAGTTTATCCTTGTGAAGGCGGTCATACAGATTTTGCTCCCCGTTCTGAATTAGAATTTCAGTTACTTAAATATTTATTAGCCAAACATAATATTGATCGAGTGTCGGTTGAACGGGTGGTTTCTGGCCCCGGAATTGTGGCAATTTATCAATTTTTACGGGATCGTCAGATTGCGAAAGAATCCCCAGAAATTGCCGAAATTGTTAAAGAGTGGGAACATCAAATTGGGTTATCGGATGTGACCATTGATGCGGCTGCGGCTATTTCTCAAGCGGCTTTAGCCAAACAAGATTATCTATCAGAAAGAACCATGCAGCTTTTTGTAGAAGCCTATGGCGCAGAAGCCGGAAATTTAGCCTTAAAACTATTACCTTATAACGGATTATATATCGCTGGCGGAATTGCGCCTAAAATCTTACCGTTATTAGAAGCTCCTGAATTTTTGCAAGCTTTTTCTAATAAAGGCAGAATGAAACCAATCTTAGCAAAAGTTCCTGTTTATGTAGTTTTAAATCCCCAGGTGGGATTAATTGGGGCTGCTATTTGCGCGACTATTTTTTAGGAAGAAATCGTAGGGGCGAGGTTTTCTCGTCCTGACCTGAAAATCCCAGTATTTTTTAGAAATAGAACTGATTGAGACTCTCTATATAGCAATCCAAACCTTAGAGACGAAGGTTATAATATTTTAGGGTAGGTCTTGAATCTTCTAACCTATGTACTAAGAGGGTTGGGAGACTTAACTCCTACAAAATTGAATCTCAGGTTTTTTATTTCAACCTGTCAACTTATGACAACCGCAACAGTATCTCGTTCAAAATTTAACCCGGTTTATGGCCCGGTATTATCATGGCGTTATGGAAATTCTTTGGGAATTGATCCCATTGGTGAAATTTCAACTTGTTCTTTTAATTGTGTTTATTGTCAGTTAGGAGAAATTGAAGTTAAAACTCAACACCGTCAAGTTTATGTTCCAACTCAACAAATTTTACAAGCCTTAGCTGAGTTTGCGCCTTGGGATGTGGATGTTATTACCTTAAGTGGAAGTGGAGAACCAACGTTGGCGGCAAATTTAGGGGAGATTCTCATCGGAATTAAAACGTTAACCCATCGTCCCACATTAGTTTTAACAAACGGAACTACTTTAGGTGATCCTCAAGTTCGAGAACAATTAGCGTTAGCAGATCAAGTTTCTATCAAACTCGATGGTGTTTCAACCGCTCAAGTTCAACGAATTAATCAGCCGATTCGTGAAATCAATTTAACTCATTTACTGACTGATATTCAAGAATTTCGCCGCATCTTCCCCGGAAAATTAGGACTACAAACGATGATTTTGTCTCGTTGGTCATCGTCAGAACGTCAAGAATATCAACGCTGGGTTAAGGCGATCGCACCGACGGAAATTCAACTCAATACCCCCACCCGTCCTAAACCCTTAAAACATGAATTAGCGGGACGAGAAAATCACGCTTCCCCTGAAAACCTTCCCTATGAAGTCCGAAAATTAAAATCAGTTCACCCTTCAATCTTAAAAGATTTTGCTGAAGAAATTCAAGCACAAACTGGTATTCCGGTTCGTTATCCTCCTATCTGTCATTCCCAATCTGTGTAATATTTTTTTCAGGGTTGGGGTTTGGAAACCCGACCCTATTATTGATTTTAAAGTCAATATATCAAACTGTTATTAAATTTTAAGTTTCTAAACATCATTATTTACAGATTTAGCGATTTCCTGTTTCCTGTTAAGCTGTTCCCTCTTCCCTTTCATGTATTGAAATGTTAACGGCATCAGTCTTTCTATAGAAAAAAAAGAAATAAACATGATAGGATAAAATTACTGACACTTGGAGAATATCTATGCCAAAAACAGTAACAGAAAAACCTTCAACGACTCCCCTCACGGGTAAAGCGTTATTACAGAAAGTGAAAGCGTTAGGGAATTTACCCCGACGAGAAGCGGCCCGTTTGTGTGGTTATTATACCGAAACAAAAGATAACCAACCTCGCGCGAATATGACGGAATTTTACGATGCGTTGTTGGCGGCTAAAGGTATTGCTTTAGACCCCGGACGCACCAAAGATGGACGAGGAAGAGAAGCGAGTTTTCGAGTTTGTGTTCATAAAAACGGTTCTCTGGTCATTGGTGCAAACTATACTGAATCTATGAGTTTACAACCTGGAGATCAATTTGAAATTCGCTTAGGTTCAAAAAACATTCATTTGATTCAAGTCGATGGGAAGTCTGACGACGAGAACCTTGATGAAGAATAAATGCTGATGTCTGATTAAATGGGTCAAGGTTGGCTTGTTCAGTCTAATTTTAAGAACCCGCATCCACAAGCTACTGTTATTTCAAATTAAATTAAACAGAAAATGTTTAATCGACTAACAAGCTAACCTATCACCTTAAACTATCCGATCCTGGTTTTATGATCAATTGTGAAATGATGTCTCCAGACTATGCCACTCAAGTTGAAGCGGTTATTGCCACCTTAAAGCAGGATTTACCGACTTTATTTAAACAAGATATTACCTATGATATTTATACCCAGGATATCGAATTTATTGATCCGGTGAATCGATTTAAAGGTAAGTTGAGTTATCAAATTATTTTTTGGACATTACGGTTTCATGGTCAGTTATTTTTTACCGAACTATATTTTGATTTACATGAGGTTCAACAAACTGCTTTTGATGTGATTACTGCCCATTGGACAGTTAGAGGAACCCTGCGTTTACCTTGGAAACCGCAGTTATATTTTAATGGATATTCGACCTATCAACTGACGCCGGAAGGCTTAATTTATTATCATCAAGATACTTGGGATCGTTCTCCTCAAGCCATTTTAAAACAATTTATCAGTTGGTAGTTTAAGTTCAAGGCGAAGAACCCGTTCTACCAGTTCGGTTTTACACACTATAACAAGTTTAAAAAGTTGGTTAAAGTAAAAAATCAGAAGAGGAAACAACAATAAAATTAACTATTTGAAAGATTATGGCAAACCCCTTATCTAACCGTCAATTATCTGGAAATAACGTTCTGTGGAAATATGTTCAATCTCTGGAACCTGAAACCATTGCTAAACTTTCTCAACCGGAACCAGAAGTTGCTCAAATTATGGAAAATAGCTTGATGCAAATGTTAGGCGGTTTACCTTCTGAACAGTTTGATGTTACGATTACAACAAACCGTGAAAATTTAGGTCGTCTTTTAGCATCAGCGATGATGAATGGTTATTTCCTTTATAATGCTAAACAACGCTTTGAGTTTGAAAAAGCTTTATCTCATGCTCAAGAAGGTTGATTTTTGAGGAAAAGTTGCTAAAGTTAAAGCAAAAGATGATAGCAATCCCAAAGGGCTGATCAGGATTGATAACTGAGATGAAACAGCCAGAAGTATGATCGTTTTTCCCTTTTAATCAAGCATTTTCAACACAACTTAAACAGGATTTCGATAGATTTTTTTTCTGGGATTTGCCCGTTTTAAAACTGAATCATGTTGCTTGATTCCTTCCCTATTTGTTGGTGTGGAAGGAAAGCTTTATTAATATTAATTTGATCTGAATTTGACTCTGAATTAGGGTACAAATCTCTGTATAAGGGCGAGGAGACCTCGCCCCTACGGTTGTTAATGAAGTAAATATCAACACCGAGAATTAACCCCGTATAAGGGAAGGGTGAGGTTTTCTGGTTTTTAGGATGTTTCCTGGTATAGTTAGCATTTGAGGGTCTATTAATCCGTAAGTTTACTGTTGCTAAAATTCATGTTTTGTGCTTGAAGTAAGATGAAAAGTTTTAACCGAATTTTGCGTAATTTCTGATCAGGCTGGTGTTGACTTAAGAAGAACATTAAAAAAATCTTAAGGGTTTGATCATGTATATTTCTAGTCGAGGAATGGTCACGCGGAATTTTACAATTGCGATTGTTAATGGCATTGTTACCTTGATTATTTTGTTAATTGCACCCTTGGGATTAGCAACAGTAATTAGTAATACCTTTTTAGTCATGGTTGCTAGTTTTTTCACGGCAACTTTTGTGGATGGAATGACTCGGTTTATTCAGCCTAATCGTTCTATTGAGGAGATTCGTTCATACTATGATACACCTTATAGTTCTGAACTGAATCCTCGTTCATCCCATGAGATTCAACGTTAAATAATGTTAACCCTTTATGTGTCTCAACAGGGATGTTATCTGACGTTAGAAGGGGAAAATTTGTTAATCAAAAAGGGGAAGGAGGTTTTATCAGAAGCCCAAATTCCCCTTTTAGAACAAGTTTTAATCTTTGGTCAATCTCAAGTCACAACTCAAGCGATTCGCGCTTGTTTAATTCGTAATGTTCCTATTGCTTATCTATCACGAATGGGCTATTGTTACGGTCGAATTTTACCTGTTGAACGAGGGTATCGGCATTTATCTCGTTATCAACAACAATTAACGAGGGTAGACCGTTTAATTGTAGCTCGTCGGATGGTGAAAGCGAAACTGAAAAATAGTCGAACTATCCTACAACGTCAAGCTCGCCGTCAATCTTCGGAAACGATTAATTTTGCGATTCAAAGTTTAAATCATCTGATGGAAAAGGTGATTAAAGCGGAAAGTTGGGAACGATTAATGGGGTTAGAAGGTGCGGCGGCGAGTCAATATTTTTCGGCGTTTGGGGAGTGTTTAAATCATCCTGAATTTGTGTTCACGGTGCGGTCTCGCCGTCCCCCTGGAAATCCGGTGAATGCGATGTTGAGCTTTGGTTATCAACTGCTGTGGAATCATCTTTTAAGTTTAATTGAACTTCAGGGACTTGACCCTTATTTTGGGTGTTTACATCAAGGAACAGAACGTCATGCGGCTTTGGCTTCGGATTTAATTGAAGAGTTTAGAGCACCGATTGTGGATGCTTTGGTAATGTATTTAATTAATCGCAAAATGATTGATGCGAATACGGATTTTACTTACCATGATGGGGGGTGTTTTCTGAATGATTCGGGACGGGTTAAATACTTAAGGGCGTTTCTGCAACGGATGGAGGAAAGGTTAACAACGGAGGCGGGAGAAAATCAACCTCGTTGGGATCTTTTGACTCAACAGGTGAAGCTTTTTAAGCAGTTTGTTTACAATCCGATTGATGGATATAAACCTTATGAAATTCGATGAATCATGTTATTTTATATTGTCGCTTATGATATTCCCTGTGATAAACGTCGGCGAAAGGTGGCGAATTTATTAGAAGGATATGGAAAGCGGGTTCAATATTCGGTTTTTGAGTGTGTTTTGTCTGAATCGAAATATATTGAGTTACAAAAACGTTTGAAAAAACGGGTGAATTTGGCTGAAGATAATCTGCGGTTTTATCCCCTTTCTCGTCATACTTGGGGAAGTGTGGAAACTTGGGGTAAGGGGCCAAAGATTACGGAGTATCCGAGTTCATTGATTATTTGATGGTTTCTGCGAGGCTGAGGCAAAATGGCTGTGATCCTGATTCTGTTGTCGGGAGCCTCGCTATCCCTCTGGGTAAGGGTTCTGGGCTTTTGAGGTAGGAGCAAAATCGGGTTTCAGCTAACGGTTTTTCTGAGCCTCGCAAACTGCCCCTAGACAGCCGATGGTGTCTGGGTTTAAAATTGAGGGGTCGCTTCTATTATTAGAAGTGGAATTAATGGAAACATGAATACCCATCATGGAATAACAATACCCAATTAGTATTCAAGTCGCTTCTATTATTAGAAGTGGAATTAATGGAAACTGAGGATACCGCTTTTAAAAGCGGAGAATTTTCTTTTACATGGTGTCGCTTCTATTATTAGAAGTGGAATTAATGGAAACTATTTATAGTTTGGTCGTTTTTTCCGTTCGGGATTTTGCTCTGTCGCTTCTATTATTAGAAGTGGAATTAATGGAAAACGGATTTTGGGGTTCTCCTTATCCCC
>NZ_JBJUDF010000312.1:0-17364 GCF_046067725.1 Planktothrix sp. | reverse complement strand
TTCCGATACCAGAGGTGGTGTAACCCAAGCCTGCGCCGGACATACCCACACCGGACATAATTTGTCCAATTCCTGCACCAGACATTCCGATACCCGAAGTGGTATAACCGACACCGGACTGAGTTTGACCGATACCCATGCCGACACCGGACATTCCGATACCAGAGGTGGTGTAACCCAAGCCTGCGCCGGACATACCCACACCGGACATAATTTGACCGATACCGACACCGGACATCAGTTGTCCAATACCGGAAGTGGTGTAACCGATACCCGAAGTGGTGTAACCCAAGCCTGCACCAGACATACCGACACCGGACATAATTTGTCCAATTCCTGCACCGGACATCAGTTGTCCAATACCAGACATTCCGATACCGGAAGTGGTGTAACCTAAGCCTGCGCCGGACATACCGACACCGGACTGGGTTTGACCGACACCGGACATACTCAACCCAACACCGGACATACCGACACCGGACATCGTTTCGCCGACGCCAGACGCCCACATTCCCGCACCAGAGGGGAAGATAAAGGAACTGACAGACTCTTGGGGTTTGACAACTTGGTGCATGGAACCAAACAGAGAACCTGCGATGCGTTTGGCTTCTGTTTCCTTCGATAACCCAAATAAATCGTCATAAGCCCCTGCCATGACATAGGATTTCGTAGGAGTAGGGAATTCATAGAAGGTTTTCCCTTGTAATTCTTCCTCCCAAGAAACTGTAATAAATTGATCGTCAATCCATTCTGCCGGATAAACCGGAGGAATGCGAGTCGCCGCCGAACGGGCTAAGACCAACCAACGACCGTCAACACAACGATAACCAATTTCAACTACATAGTCCCGGTCACTCACAGGAACAGGTAAATACCATTCCCGTGCTAATTCATCACAAGGATATTCTTGAATGCTGTGGGGGCTTTGATAGTCTAAGTCAATATCGGTAACGTCATAGATTCTCAGGGCGAGTTGTTGTCCCCCTTGGCGTCGAAACATTTCCTTCTGTTCGTTAGAAACGTCCCAGTAAGCATAGGCCCATTCAGGATCTCTGGGCATCATGACGATTTGGCTTTCACCATATCCGACGGGTAAATCTACTAAACCCTCATCCACCAAGGATAAGGAATTATCGATTTGATAAGTCTGACTGACGACAGAAAACTTTGCGATTTCCACTTCTTCTTGTGCCTCCAATGCGCGAGATGAATTAAGGGTTCCAAACTTCTGACTTTGGATTTCTTGAATAGCTTCTAAAAGCTGAGATTTACGCATCCGGCTATAACGAGAAATGCCATATTCACTGGCAACTTTGCGGAGTTGCCGTAGGGTCATATCTTCTAAAGGAGGGCGTTCCTTTGACATAAAAGAGTGATCTCCATTGGTTTAAACAGCAGATTGATAACTCTGTAGAAATTCTTCGGGATCATGGGGATCGCTTGATTACTCACCATGTTGCAGAAAATATCTAATTTGGTCAAGGGGTAAATCCCAATATTGATGAGTAAATATACACAGTTGTCGGGGTTTCGGGGATCGAAATGTCAGGATATCTTAACATTACAGGGTAAAAAAAAGCCTCTTTGATCCCAAAGAGGATTGAAATTAGATTAACGCATCACTTGCCAATCTTCAATGCGCCATTCACCGTCCTTGCGAATAAAGCGATATTGAAGTTGTAAACCGGCATCTTCAGTATTTTGAAGTTGACCTTGGCTATAATATTGGACTTGTTCCTGAACCTCAGCATAAGCAACCGCTTGGTTAGGATTAGCTTGATCCATCTGTACCTCAGTGACTTTTACACTATGTTTATAAGTCCGATGGGAGCCTTCTTGTTTCAGGGTTTCCGCCATTCCCACCCAACGAGCTAAGGCTGGATCAACTAAAATTTTCTGTAACGCTTCAACTTGATGCTCTGGCCCCAAGGCTGCCGATTTTGCCGATAACCATTGATTCAGCTTGGCTTCAGCCACTTCAGGCGTTAACTTTTCTGGCTCTGCTGTAACCGGTTTGGGTTCAGGAATGGGTAAGGGTGGCTGGTTTAACTGCACCATAGCCTGTTCCCCCTTCAACGTTGGCCCAGACCATCCTAAAACATCGGCTAAGGCTCCAAAGGCTCTGGACAGTAAAAACCACAGTAACCAAAGTCCCAACAATCCTCCCACACCGAGAATTAACAACCGACGCCATTTACTAGAATCTTGTTTGCGTTGAATGCGCCGTAGACTGCTGCTATTGGGAATGGGAGAAGGATTCGGCGGTTTAGGAGTTGGGGGAACAGTGGACGATGCTGGAGGTTCACTAACCTTAGAAGACTGAGTTTCCCGCGATGGAGAAGAAGGTTTTCGACTTCCCTGGATGGAGGTTGAGGCTGAACCCGTTTCTACGGAAGTTCGCACACTAGGCGGAGGAGGGGCAGACAATAAGGGAGAAATAGATTCTCTGACACCCGACACGGAGACATCCGAATTCAAGGGGGCGACGGTCGCCATGGAACGTTCTGGAGAAGACGAGGTGAGTTGAAGATTCGTAGCCGTTGAACTGGGTTTGGACGCTGGCGGCTTGGAACTAGAAACGGAAGTTGTAGTAGGACGGCGAGGTTGAACCACAACCCACTCGTTCGAGGTACTGCCCGTTTCATTGGGTAAAGCTTCCAAATAAGCTTGGACATGGGGATCGGCAAAATAATCTTTTAAAGAAACCGACTGATCCAGTAAATCTCGAAAATGGGGGAAGACCTCATCTTGTAACCAACTTTCAGCATAGAGGCATAACCCCGGCAATAAATCGGGAGAATTTTGAGAATTTTCACGGATAAAGGCAATGGGTTCTCGTTCCTGACTTAATTCTAGGGAACGACTGGCTTCCTCGGTTTGCCCCAACAATAAGGCACAAACTGCCTTTTCTAAATTTACATCTTGCCGTCTCCCTAAATGCATCAGCATTAATTTGGCTTTACGAATTAAGGCGGGTTGGGCTTCCGCAAACCCTTGAGCAATTAAGGCATACACCGCTAAATAAGTGGCAACAGCCGAGGGACGACGAGCTTCTGTTTCAAACAACCCTTGCTGTTCGGTGGTGGTCATGTAGCGACGCAGTTGCTGCACAAACCGCAGAAAATCTTCAACCCCTAACCCCGATTGATCATCGGCTTGACCGTCAATGCCACCCCGTTCCTGAAGCATTTCCCGCAAAAGTTGCAGTCCTTTACGACGTTCTGAGGTTTTTTCTAGGGGAAGTTGGAGTAATTCTAAAATCCGATAGGGACGGAGTTTGTAGAGATCCGTTTGCATTTCACCTCTCAAACTGGCAAACAAACTTTCTCGTAATAATAGATTTTGTCCAGCCTCTAAGGAAGAAGCCGCATTTTCATATTGCCCTTGTTGCCACTGTTCCCGACCGAGTTCTAAATAAGCTGAAGCAACCGTCAAAATCACATCAGGAACAATTAGGGCCGGATCTCCAAAACGGCCATCTTTGAGGCCAATACTGCCACTACTGAGATAGGGTTGACATAATTTCACCACTAATTCATATTCCCCTAATTCATGAAGGAGTAATAACGCCCCCACAAATTGTTGATCTTCGATCTCAATACTCGGTGTGTGAGAATCAATGACGGGTTCTAAAGCGGTGGTTTCGCTGTTGGCACGTTTGCCAAAAGCAGGGGTTTTGATTTCAGATTCGGGTTCGTAGGTTTTGGCTAAAAACCCCATGTCATAAGCTTGACGTTGATCAGCATCCGATAAAATTGCATAAGCCTCGTCGATCAACTGTTTGCGTGCGGTGATCGCTAAATCAGAATACTCCCGTCTCGGAAGTTGCAAAGTGCGATCGCGGTGCGCTTGCTTGAGTTGTTCTGGAGTTGCTTGAATCGGTAAGCCTAATATTCGGTAATAATCGAGTGGAATACGCACGGGCCACTTCCCCAACGGTGAGAAACTGATGTAGCTATATTAGCAGGGAATTGACCATTGCCTGTTGAGAGCCAACAGTCAACCCTGAACCTGTAAAATAGAATTTCAAATTGGTCAAGGTAATTGGAAACAATGGTACAGGAACGCACGTTACCGACATTTAAGGCGGATGCAACGGCTGTAACCCGTGATGAGGGGTTAATGCTGTATGAGGATATGGTTTTAGGGCGATTATTTGAAGATAAATGCGCTGAGATGTATTATCGCGGCAAAATGTTTGGTTTTGTCCACCTGTACAACGGTCAAGAAGCCGTTGCGACGGGGATGATCCGCGCGGGTCGCCGAGATGAAGATTTTGTTTGTAGTACTTATCGGGATCATGTTCATGCCTTGAGCGCTGGGGTTCCTCCTCGTCAAGTGATGGCGGAGTTATTTGGTAAGGCAACAGGCTGTTCTAAGGGTCGGGGCGGCTCAATGCACCTGTTCTCCTCAGAACATAATTTATTAGGGGGGTTTGCCTTTGTCGCAGAGGGAATTCCGGTGGCGATGGGGGCTGCTTTTCAAACGAAATACCGTCGGGAAGCTATGAATGATCCGAATGCGGATCAGGTGACGATGTGTTTCTTTGGGGATGGTGCTTGCAATAACGGTCAGTTCTATGAATGTTTGAATATGGCAACGTTATGGAAATTGCCGATTATTTATGTGGTTGAAAATAATAAATGGGCGATCGGGATGGCCCATGAACGGGCAACCTCTGACCCGGAAATCTACAAAAAAGGCCCAGCGTTTGGAATGCCGGGCTATGAAGTCGATGGGATGGATGTTTTGGCAGTTCGAGAAGTGGCTAAAAAGGCGATTGAACGTGCCCGTGCTGGGGAAGGCCCAACGTTAGTTGAAGCCTTAACTTATCGTTTCCGTGGTCATTCTTTGGCTGATCCTGATGAATTACGGAATAAAGAAGAGAAAGAATTTTGGTTGGCTCGTGATCCGATTAAAAAATTTGCGGCTTATTTAACGGAACATAATTTAGCAACCCAGGAGGAATTAAAGGCAATTGATCAACAGGTTCAAGCTACCATTGATGATGCGGTAGAATTTGCCCAAAATAGCCCGGAACCTGATCCCCAAGATCTGTGTCGTTATATTTATGCTGATGATTAATAAACTGTAAATCACAGAACACAAAAACCGGGTTTCTTAAAAGTAATTTTGTTGTTTTTACCGAAATAACAGTGAGAAACCCGGTTTCTTTACGGGAGATTTAATGTCCTTGTTTCCAATCTGTTCCTCCGGGTAATTCGATTAACTGTTGATCGACTTGGATCGCTAATTCTTTAGGGGCATAACAATAGGTTAAATCGAGTAATTGTTCAGCCGTGATTAAAATAGAATTTCCCTCGACCATTTCTGATAATTGAAACGGGGTATAGCTTCCGTTCATGACTTCAACACTAGCATCACGGATGGCATCTTCTAAACTCTCTTCTAACCAGGTTGTCCATTCATGTTGTTGAATATAATAAGATTGTTTATTATCTTTAATATTAAGTTTGTTAATTTCTCGAATCGAACCTCGAATCGAAGCCGCCCAGGAATTGGTTAATCGTTGTTCAATTTGGTTTGTAATTAAATGAATTAATAATCTCAGTAAATAGGATTGAATATTTCGTAAAATTGCTTGTTTTCCCATTCCTTCCAATTCATTAACAATGATTAACGCTTCATCATAGCGTTGTTCTTCAATGCAAGTTCTTAAATTAATCAGTTCTTGTACCATAATTAATGACAAGCGATCGCTATTTTAATGACTGTTTAATCCAAAACTTGAGAATTCGCAATTCTCCAAATTCCATCCCACTTCTCTAAATTATAACGCACTAATTTTGTATTAAAGCTACTTTCAACAATTTGACCCCTTTTGTATAAGGTTGTATCTATTGATAGTAAGCATCATCATCAATTCATAACAACAACCGTCAAAACCTTGTTTTCGGAAACTCTAACGCTGACCGAGAATTTTTCTGATTAATGAATGCTGGCGGAAACCGCTAGAGTTTTTTTACCTTTTAATAAATAGGTGGTCATTTCTCCTTTTCCTTTAACTAAAATCGTTCCTCGTTTTTCAAATTGGTATTGTTCTTTCAAGGCTAAATAAGTTGCTTCTGTGACTTGAATTTCATCGGTAATTCCATGGGATTCCATGCGACTTGCTAGATTAACGGTATCCCCCCATAAATCATAAATAAATTTCTTAATTCCAATCACTCCTGCTACCACTGGCCCCATTGCAATTCCAATTCTAATATGAAAATTTTGTTGAGTTTTGACATTAAATTCTTTCAAAGTTTTCTGCATATCTAACGCCATACCAGCCATCGCATCTGCATAATCATCACGGGGAATGGGTAAACCAGAAACCACCATATAAGCATCCCCAATGGTTTTAATTTTTTCTAACCCATGTAATTCGGCTAAATAATCAAATTCAGAGAAAATTTGATTCAATAAATTCACTAATTCAGCCGGATCAAATCGTCCTGAAAGTTCAGTAAAACCGACAATATCAGCAAATAAAACCGCCGCATCGGTAAAACTATCTGCAATGGTACTCGGTTGCTGTTTTAGCCGTTGGGCAATGGTATGGGGTAGAATATTTAACAGTAAACTTTCGGAGCGTTCCTGTTCTTCTTTCACTTGCTCATAAGCTTGTTCTAAGGCTTGACGAGACTTAAATTCTGAACGAGCTAAACGCTCATATAAATACACCGAAAGATTGCAAATTAAACAAATCCAAAATAAATACAGGAATAAGAACTCTGCTGTCATCCAAGGAGCCGGAAGCACCAGTTTTAAATTCAATAACATTTGGCTTCCATGATAATAGATTAAAACCCCTAATTGAGAAATAAAATGTAACGGCCAATAAACCGGAATTAATGTCGCTTGGGAAAAAAACATTAACGGCCATTCAATAATGGAAGCACTCGCAATTCCGTTGAGGTTTCCTCGAATTTGTGGGGTAATGGTGACGACCCAAGAAAATACAAGAAACATCAACCCCGGATATTTCATCCCGAAAGGAGTTCGCAACAGGACTAAACCAATCATTAAACCTAACTCAGCGACAACTTGTGTGACGACCCATTCCGCCTGGAAATGGTCAGGATGAAAGAAAAAATTGTTAATTTGTGAAACAGTAAAGGTAAAATAGGAAATCAGAGCTAAAGTAAAACCTAAACTTAAACGTTGGTAAATAAAATGCTTTCGCCAATCGTCATAAGTTTGGGCTTTAGTTGGAGCTAAATTTGAAGAAAACTTCTTCAGGTTGGTTTGAATAAATGCACCGATTTCTGATAGTCTTGAGTCAGTTATAGCCATGATTTCCTCTGAGTTTCAGCTAGGCGTTCAATACAATCTACCTGGGAAGAATTATTTTTTAATAATGTTGAATTGAGTTTGAGAATAGCTGTGAATAATAATCCGCGCCAAGTTGCATTTTTAGCTCTCCGAGACATTAACCGACGGGGTGGACTCGCTGATGTGATTTTAGAGCAGTGGCTTCGTCAATCTGATTTATCAGATATTAACCGACGCTTAACGACAGAATTAGTCTATGGTTGTGTTCGTAGAAGGCGATCGCTTGATACCTTAATCGATTACTTAGCCCCTAAAAAATCCCATCAACAGCACCCGGATATTCGTACTATACTACATCTGGGTTTTTATCAAATTTGCTATCTGAATCAAATTCCTAATTCAGCGGCGGTAGATACCAGTGTTGAATTAGTAAAACACAATGGCTTAAAGCATTTTAGTGGTTTTGTGAATGGAATATTAAGACATTATATTCGAGAAAGGGAAAATTGTCAGTTAGAAACGAATGATTTTGATCACAGTATTTTTACTGTGTTTGAGTTACCGAAAAATCCCAGTGAACAATTAGGAATTATCTATAGTTTTCCCAACTGGCTGATTCAATTTTGGTTAGAGACTTTAGGATTAACCGAAACCGAACAGCTTTGTCATTGGTTTAATCAATCTCCTGCTTTAATTTTAAGGGTGAATCCTTTAAAAACAACCTTAGAAACCGTAGAATCTCAATTGCTAGAAAAAGGAATTTCAGTTGATCGAATTTCTGGGCTACCCTTGGGATTAAAATTAACGGGAAGTGTGGGTTCAATTCAACATTTACCCGGTTATGATCAAGGGTGGTGGTCAATTCAAGATAGTAGTGCTCAATGGGTGAGTTATTTATTAGATCCCAAACCTGGAGAAGTGATTATTGATGCTTGTGCGGCACCCGGAGGAAAAACCACCCATATTGCAGAATTAATGCAGGATCAAGGTAAAATCATAGCCTTTGATTTAGTGAAATCTCGGTTAAAAAAAGTGCAGCAAAATTTTAAACGATTACAGCTAAATTCGATTCAAACTCAATGGGGAGATCTTCGCAAAATTGAAGGATATTTTCAAAGTGCAGATCGATTGTTATTAGATGCTCCTTGTTCGGGTTTAGGAACGTTACATCGGAGAGCCGATGGACGCTGGCGACATGATACTAAAAACATTCAAGAGTTGTCTCAACTGCAATCTGAACTATTAGAAATAACCCAAACTTGGGTGAAGCCAGGAGGCTGTTTAGTTTATTCAACTTGTACCCTCCATCCTCAAGAAAATGAAACCATTATTAACAACTTTTTAAGTCAACATTCTAACTGGAAAATTCAACCGCCTACTGAAGATTTTAAGCTGGTTCCTGAACCGGAAGGCTGGATCAAAATTTGGCCCCATAGACAGAAGATGGATGGATTTTTTATGGTAAAATTAATTAAAAAGTTAACTTGATTAACAGGCAGGATTTCTGTTCCACATTTTCTAATTTTATGCACTTAATTTTATGCCATACTACTGTTGATTTTGATGCCCTTGGTGCGGCGGTGGGATTAACTCGAATTTACCCCGGAAGTCGCATTGTTTTATCGGGTGGAAGTCATCCGGCGGTGAGAGATTTTTTAGCCTTTTATCGAGATGAATTTCCGTTAATTGAACGTCGGTCTGTTAATCCTAATAAAGTTCATTCGATTAGTGTAGTTGATACCCAAAGTTGCGATCGCTTAGGAAAAAGTGCAGAATGGTTTAAATTAGCCAATTTATCAGCGATTAGAATTTATGATCATCATCCTGATATTAAATCCGATATTCCCGCCACAGAAACCTATATTGAAGCAGTCGGTGCAACCACCACTTTAATTGTAGAACAGTTACAAATCTTGGCTCAAAATTCTGCCCAACCGTTAATTTTAAACACAGCAGAAGCAACGGTGATGGCACTAGGAATTCATTTAGATACAGGGTCTTTAACCTTTCCCCATTCCACCCCTAGAGATGCCATGGCGTTAGCCTGGTTAATGCAGCAAGGCGCTAGTTTACCTGTGATTTCAGAATATGTAGAACCCGGTTTACCGCCTAAATTACAAGATTTATTAACCTTAGCTTTAGAACAGTTAAAAAAATCAACCATTCGAGGATATACCGTAGCTTGGGTATTATTAAAAACCGATGAATATGTGCCCGGTTTATCCAGTTTGGCATCTGAATTAATCGATTTAACCGAAAGTGATGCCTTACTTTTAGGACATCAATATGGGAAAGGAGAAGGGGATCGATTAAGTATTATTGGACGGTCTCGAATTGAAAAAACCAATCTCAATCAATTATTTAAACCTTATGGCGGTGGAGGACATACCCGTGCTGCTTCAGTTAGCTTAAAAGACGGTCATTTTTCTGAAATTTTACATCAATTAGTTGAACAATTAAAAGCACAAATTCCTCACCCGCCAACGGCAAAAGAATTAATGTCTTCTCCGGTAAGAACTATCCGTCCTGACACTTCTGTAGAAGAAACCCATCGGATTTTATTACGCTATGGTCATTCCGGTTTATCAGTTGTTGATGAACAAGATCAATTAGTCGGAATTATTTCCCGTCGAGATTTAGATATTGCCTTACATCATGGCTTTAGTCATGCACCCGTTAAGGGATATATGACCCCGCAATTAAAAACAATTACTCCCGATACAACCTTACCCGAAATTGAATATTTAATGGTAACTTATGATATTGGACGGTTGCCTGTTTTAGATCAAGGAAATTTAGTCGGAATTGTCACCCGAACCGATGTTTTAAGATTACTCCATCAACAACAACGTCCGCAAAAATCTCCCTTAAAAGGTTGTATTCCTGGGGTGAGTTGTTCCACCTTAGATGAATTATTACAAGAACGATTAGCAACGCCACTATTAACCTTATTGAATCGTTTATCTTTCTTAGCTCAAAAACGAGGCTGGCAGGTTTATTTAGTAGGAGGTGCGGTAAGAGATTTACTCTTAGCTGAACCTGAAAAAACAGTCATCTTAAGTGATATTGATATTGTGGTAGATGGATGTTATGGAAATCCTAATGGTAATGGAGATTTTGTTTCTTCAGGTTCTCCCGCCGTAGAATTAGCAATGGATTTACAAAAACATTATCCGGCTGCCCGGTTAGATGTTCATGGTCAATTTCAAACGGCGGCTTTATTATGGCATAATGACCCGATTTTAGATTCTCTTTGGATTGATATTGCCACTGCGAGAACAGAATTTTATCCTTATCCGGCGGCAAATCCAGAGGTAGAAGCAAGTTCAATTCGTCAAGATTTATATCGACGAGATTTTACGATTAATGCCTTAGCTTTGCGGTTAACGCCTCCCTTAGTTGGAGAATTGTTAGACTTTTTTGGGGGAGTTTTAGATTTAGAACAACGAAAAATTAGAGTTTTACATTCTAATAGTTTTATTGAAGATCCAACTCGAATTTATCGCGCCGTGCGGTTTGCGGTGCGCTTAGGATTTGAAATTGAAACTCAAACGAAAGAATATATCCGCTATGCCATTAGTAGTGGGATTTATGAAAAACAACGAGAAGAAAGCAATAAATCTTTTGATCAAAATCGTCGGGTTCCCGCTTTAGAAACTCGTTTAAAAAGTGAGTTAAAATATATTTTACAATCTCCCTATTGGAAACGTTCCTTGAAATTATTAGGAGAGTTAAAAGCTTTACGATGTATTCATCCAACCTTAGAATTAAGCCCCCAATTATGGCGACAAATTCGCTCTGTAGATCGCTGTTTACAACGCTTTGATGCACACCGAAGTTTAACCCATTGGGAGATCCGCTTAGAGGTGTTAATTGCCTATTTAGATCCTGAATATCGAGAAAAAGTAGCTCAAAATCTTCAATTACAGGTTGAAAGTTTGGAACGGTTACAACACTTAGAATTAGCTAAAAATCAAATAATAGAAACCCTATTTCAATCTCCTAAAAATAGTCAGGTTTTCTGGTTATTTAAAGCTTATAGTTTACCGATGTTAATTTTAATCGCTGTACAATCGACTCGACCCGTTAGACAACGAATTTGGCAATATTTAACTCAATTACAGGAAATTAAACCGCCTTTAAATGGCAATGATTTAAAAGCTATGGGATATAAACCCGGTCGTCAATTTAAACAAATGCTCGATGATTTATTAACGCTGACTTTAGATGGAGCCGTGAGCGATCGCACCTCTGCGGAAGCATTTTTAAAACAGAATTATCCCTTAGAGGCCAAATTATCTTAAACTAAGATTTGGGAAATGCTGATCACTTTTTGAGAGAGAATATGAGTTTAGCTGAACTGTTAGAACCCATTGCGAATGTATTTCGGGGTTTAGGAATTCCAGAACCCATTACCCATTGGGGACATCCAGTGATGATGGGAACCGTGATTTTCATGATGGGAACTTATGTGGGTTGGACAGGATGGCGCGGACGTCTAGCCGAAGACAAGGAAGTGAGCTCCAAAAATCGCGCAGATCACCGCAAACTCGCTCCCTTGATGTTTTTGTTTTTGGCTTTAGGATACACCGGAGGGTTGTTATCTTTGGTGATGCAAAAACAACCGATTTTAGAAAGTTCCCACTTCTGGACAGGAACTATCTTATTAGGTTTTTTATTAATTAATAGTGTGATCGCTTTTACCGGGTTTGGTAAAGATAATCCCAGTTTAAGAATGACTCACGCTTATCTAGGAACCGTTGCATTAGGGTTAATGTTAGTCCATACCTTTTTCGGTTTACAATTAGGGTTTTCTCTTTAATTGAGGGTTAACGATTAACAGGTAGGGGCGGTTAACTCCGCCCTAATAAAAGTTCACTGATAACGCATAACTGAATGGTAATTTTAATTCTGGCTTTTGCTTATCTTTTGGGTTTGCTAGTAACTGCAATTCCGGGGGGTAACTATGCAATATTAGGATTAGGAATTCTATTAGCGATCGCAACAGCTTTAAAACAAGTTTATCAGCAAAAACAATTCCGTAAAGCTCGAATTCAGCAATTTATTAAACAAAAAGAAACCCGCAAAGATGCTCTCAAAGATCCGATAGAATTTGCCGATAAAATTTCTAAAACTCCCCGTCCTAAAATGCCATTTTGGGTTTGGTTATTAGCCGGGATTATTGCTTTTTTAGCCAGTGTTTATTTACAGATTAGAACGCCTCAACCTGCCAGTGATGATATTAGTAATTTAATTCTCAATAGTGGAAATAGCCAAGATTTATTAATTACAGTTCGGGGAGAAATTAATAGTATTCCTCGATTAACTCGTTCAGGACGTGGACAATTTTGGTTAAAGGCAAATCAAGTTAATGAAATTACCAATAATAATACTCCCATTTCAGTCGGTCGAGATGTCAGTGGTTTAGTTTATGTCACCCTTCCTTTATTAAAAACAACCGGATTATATCCAGGGGAAAGTATCGCGATTACGGGTAGTTTATATCAACCTCAACCTCCTTCAAACCCAGGAGGATTTAATTTTAAAAAGTATCTTGCTCAACAAGGGGCGTTTGCGGGATTGCGGGGACGTTATATTAGTCATGATGATAGTCAACCTGCTCCTTGGGGACTGTGGAAAATTCGTCAACGGATTACACGCGCTCAAGCGAAATTATTAGGAGTTCCTGAAGGTTCACTGTTAAGCGCAATGGTATTAGGTCGTTTAGCGGTTGATTTACCTTATGAAATTCGAGATATTTTTGTTCAAGTTGGATTGGCTCATATTTTGGCAGCTTCGGGGTTTCAAGTTTCCTTTTTATTAGGAATTATTTTAGCTGTTACTCAGAGATTTTCTCCTAAAATTCGATTTGGCTTAGGATTATTAACGCTGCTGTTATATTTAGGATTAACCGGAATTTCTCCATCGGTTTTACGAGCAACATTAATGGGACTCGCGGTATTAATTGCCCTGGTTACTCAACGTCAAACTAAACCTTTAAATGTTTTATTAGGGGTAGCAATATTATTATTAATTGCTAATCCGACTTGGATCTTTGATATTGGGTTTCAACTCAGCTTTTTAGCGACATTAGGATTAATGGTAACGGTTCCTCCCTTGATGCAAGGGTTAAATTGGATGCCTCCGTTTTTTGCTTCTTTAATAGCGGTTCCCTTAGCGGTTACAATCTGGACATTACCTCTACAACTCTACATTTTTAACGTTTTATCTCCCTATAGTATTTTAGTTAATATTATTGCCTCTCCTTTGATTTCAATTATTACATTAGGGGGGATGGCGAGTGCTTTAGTTGCCTTAATGTTGCCCGGAATGGGTAGTCTGATAGCCCAAGGTCTTCATTATCCAATTTTTGGGTTAATTGAAACCGCCGACTATTTTAGTCAACTTCCAGGGAATTCAATTGCAGTGGGTCGCATTTCTCTAATGCAATTAATCGCCCTTTATAGTTTAAATCTTTTAATTTGGGGTTATTTTATTTGGTTTAATTCTGACTCAAACCCTAGATTTTCTACTTCTAAAAAAGGCTTAATTCCGATTTTATTCTGCGTTACCTTAGCGGTTTTAATTGTTGTTGCACCGGGTTGGTATACTAAAACCTCTCAATTTCAAGCAACGATTTTAGGGACACCGAAAGAACCGATTTTAGTGATTGAAGAACAAGGGAAAGTGACTTTAATTAATAGCGGGAGTCAAAATACAGCTAAATTTGTTGTTTTACCGTTTTTAAATGCTCAAGGTGTGAATGAAATTCATTGGTCGGTTGCGACTCATTCCCAACTCGGTTTAAGTATTGGGTGGCCCTTAATTTTAGAGAATGTTCCGATTAAAACTTTTTACGATAATCCCGCCCCGAAAAAAACCTATCAAGCGACAAATGATGTGATTTTGAAAACTTTAAACCAACAAAAAGGGTCTTACATTCCGTTAACGTTAGGTCAACCGATCATGTTAGGGTCGGTGCAAATTGAATTATTAAATGCTCAACCCCCTGTAATTCGATTTAAACTGGGTCAAAAAGTTTGGACGTTATTAGGAGAAACCACCCCCAATGATCAAAACCAGTTGCTTGAGGGTCAAAAGTTAACCCCGACTCAGGTGTTGTGGTGGTCAGGAGAACCCTTAACCGCAGAAATTTTATCCGTATTAAAGCCTGAAATTGCGATCGCTTCTTCTAATTCAATTGATCCTAAAACCGTAGAAACCCTGAGTCAACAACGCACTCAAATCTTCTGGACAGGTCGAGATGGGGCCTTACGCTGGACACCCACCCAAGGTTTTGAAACAACTTTAGATTTTGATGAAACAGATGGATCTTTTCTTTGATATAATAAAAAAATCGTCTAAAATACGATCTGAATCATTTCAGGTTTGGAGAGGTGGCAGAGTGGTCGAATGCGGCAGACTCGAAATCTGTTAGGGGCTTTACTGTTCCTCGTGGGTTCGAATCCCACCCTCTCCGCTTTCAGACTGAGATAAAATCGAGAAATTGCGACTACAGATTATTTCCTAAACCCCTGTAGAGACGCACCATGGCGCGTCTCTACGTGGGATGGATGGCGTAGCAAACATTGAAGGATAAAATATCCTGTTTTTCTACAAGATAGGTTAGTTTACTTTTGATCCGGTAACGCTAAACAATCCGTTGTTCCCCAACACACATAAACAGGCGTATTATTATCAGGTAAACTCTCAACGGTTTTGGGTTGACGAACCATGACATTTTCCCCAGATAATAACTTCACCAGATATTGAATATGGGTTCCCAAATACATCGAATTAATTAACCGACCTTCAAAACAATTGATAGCCCCATTAACAGGATATAAACTCAAGGTAACTTTTTCTGGACGCACACTCACCACCGCCGATGCACCTGTTCTTAAATCTTGTTGAGGGAGTTGAAGACCAGGGAGTTTAATTTGTTCAATTTCAATACTTAATCCCGTTTCTGTAACAATATATAAACGGCTGGAATCTACACTTTCAACGGTTCCTCGAAATAAATTAGTATCCCCAATAAAATCAGCAACAAAGGCTGTTTGAGGATATTCATAAATCTCGTTAGGAGTGCCAATTTGTTCAATTTTACCATCGTGCATGACAGCAATTCGGTCAGATAAACTCATGGCTTCTTCTTGGTCATGAGTCACCATAATAAACGTTAACCCCAAATTGCGATGGAGGCTGGAGAGTTCCATCTGCATTTGTTTGCGGAGTTTTAAATCTAAAGCACCTAACGGTTCATCTAATAATAATACTGCCGGACGATTGACTAATGCTCTCGCTAAAGCGACCCGTTGCTGTTGACCCCCGGACATTTGGGAGGGGTAACGGTTCGCAAAGGATTCCATTTTAACTAAACTTAAAGCTTCCCGAACTTTTTCTTCAATTTCTGCTTTACTTTTGCGTTTAAGTCGGAGTCCAAAAGCTATATTTTCCCAAACCGTTAAATGGTTAAACAAAGCATAACTTTGAAAAACGGTATTCACCGGACGCAGATAGGGGGGCGTTTGCGTCACGCACTGACCTCGAATCAGGACTTCTCCCGCAGAGGGCATCTCAAACCCGGCAATCAGTCGCAGTGTTGTAGTTTTGCCGCAACCGGATGGCCCCAAAATACTAAAAAATTCTCCTCGACGAATATCGAGATCTACGCCACGAACAGCCGTTTCCCCGTTAAAGACCTTGAACACTTTCCGAAGTTCAACGTCGAGCTTGGTTTCAGCCCCAATAGCACCTTGATTCTGCGTAGCCGCTTGCAGCATAGTGTCACGTTATGGCGGAGATTTACCCTCCCTACAGCTTATCTGTTGAAAACTGGACTGGCAAGAGAGATGATCCAGAGAATTGCAGATTCAAGCGTGGAGTGTTACTGGAATCCAGTGTACAATATCGAGCGCGAAAGTACAGCGATTAACCCGCTTCTTGGTGTGAGGAGTAAAAGGAATGAATTGGCAAAAAGATCCCTTGTCCGTTTTACAAGATACAAGTCGAACATTTTATATCCCGATTAGTCGTTTACCTCCCTTACTCCAAGAAGCAGTCGCTTCTGCCTATTTGTGTATGCGGGCGATTGATGAAGTTGAAGATCATCCTGATTTAGATCATGCAACAAAAGCCCGATTGCTGCATAGAATTAGCCAAAATTTTCAAGCCTCGGTCTGTCGAGAAACGATTGCTGATGATTGGTTTGCGGAATTTTCCCATACCGGAACTTTAGAAGAAGTGACCCTCCGGGTAGGGGAATGGGCGAAGTTAGCCCCAGAACGCATTGCCCCTCGGATTTGGGATGCAACGGCGGCGATGGCTGACCGTATGGCGTTTTGGGCTGAACGCAACTGGCGAATTGAAACCGAAGCAGAGTTAGATCAATATACCTTTAGTGTCGCGGGTTCTGTGGGGCTGTTGTTGTCGGATTTATGGGCTTGGTACGATGGCACCCAAACCAACCGGGTTCATGCGATTGGGTTCGGTCGAGGGTTACAGGCGGTGAATATTCTCCGCAATTACAAGGATGATGGCAGCCGAGGGGTAGATTTCTTCCCCGATGGTTGGACATCCGAACAAATGCACAACTATGCTAAACGAAATTTAGCCTTAGCGGATGCTTATACTGAAGCTTTACCCTCTGGCCCTGCGTTGGATTTTTGTCGCATTCCTTTAGCTCTGGCTCATGCGACGTTAGATGTTTTAGCCGACGGTCAAGACAAGCTGACTCGTAGTGCGGTGGTGCAGTTAATTGAACAGGTTTGTGGAGGGAAGTAGAAAGCAGGGGAGGCAGGGGGAGCAGGGGAGGCAGGGGGAGCAGGGGAGGCAGGGGGAGCAGGGGGAGCAGGGGAGGCAGGGGGAGCAGGGGGAGCAGGGGGAGCAGGGGGAGCAGGGGGAGGAGAGAAATTTCTGTTGCCTATTGCCTATTGCCTATTGCCTATTGCCTCCCCTTGTAAGAATTTCAACTCCCATGATATAATTGTAGGCTGTGTCGAATTTAGGCGAATCCATGCCCAAACTCAAAACTCGTAAATCCGCAGCCAGACGTTTTAGAGTCACAGGCAGTGGAAAAAT
>NZ_JBJUDF010000311.1:0-4449 GCF_046067725.1 Planktothrix sp. | reverse complement strand
GTTTTCCTGAACGAGAAGTAGACATCACTCATCCTAAATTTGGCATCGATCATAACCGTTGTATTCTGTGTACTCGGTGTGTCAGAGTTTGTGCCGAAATTGAAGGAGCCCACGTTTGGGATGTCGGCTATCGGGGAGCCGCAGCCAAAGTCATTACAGGGTTAAATCAACCTTGGGGTGAAGTAGATGCTTGCACCTCCTGTGGCAAATGTGTTGATGCTTGTCCGACGGGTTCTATCTTAAGAAAAGGCACAACAACCGCAGAAATGCAACGCGATCGCGAAAAACTTGAATTCTTAGCAGATGCAAGAGGGAAACATCAATGGACAAGATAAGATTTGCTACGGTTTGGTTAGCGGGATGTTCTGGTTGTCATATGTCGTTTTTAGACTTAGATGAATGGCTGTTTGATCTCGCGGAAAAAGTCGATGTTGTGTTTAGTCCCGTCGGTTGCGACTTAAAAGATTATCCTGAAAACGTCGATGTTTGTTTAGTAGAAGGGGCCGTTGCCAACGAAGAAAATTTAGAGTTATTGCATCAAGTCAGAAAACGCACAAAACTTTTAATTTCCTTCGGAGATTGTGCGGTAACAGCTAACGTTCCTGCCATGAGAAATATGTTAGGTAGTACGGAACCTGTGTTAAAACGCTGTTATTTGGAACTGAGTGATAAAGGCAACCAACTGCCAAAAGAACCGGGGATTGTTCCTGAATTATTAGAGCGCGTTCGTCCTATTCATGAATTAGTTAATGTTGACATCTTTTTACCCGGATGTCCTCCGTCTGCCGATAGAATTAAAGCGACAATTGCTCCTCTATTAGAAGGGAAAAAACCTGTAATGGAAGGGCGAGAAATGATCAAATTCGGTTAACCTGTTCTTGCTGAAGGGCGGGAAACCCCGCCCGTACAATACAAATTTAGAGGTTAAAAAATATGTCTAAAACAGTTATTATTGATCCCGTTACTCGGATTGAAGGACACGCTAAAATATCCGTTTATTTAGATGATGCGGGAGAAGTCGAAAACGCTCGATTTCACGTTGTCGAATTTCGCGGGTTTGAGAAATTCTGCGAAGGTAGACCGATGTTTGAAATGGCTGGAATTACCGCCAGAATTTGCGGAATTTGCCCCGTGAGTCACCTGTTAGCTTCTGCCAAAACAGGCGATAAAATCCTAGCAGTTCAAGTGCCTCCGGCGGGCGAAAAATTGCGTCGGATGATGAATTTAGCCCAGTTAACTCAATCTCATGCCTTAAGTTTTTTCCACCTGAGTAGTCCTGATTTTCTATTAGGTTGGGATAGTGATCCTGCTAAACGCAATGTCTTTGGTTTAATGGCGGCTGATCCTGATTTAGCACGGGCGGGAATTCGCTTGCGTCAGTTCGGACAAACGGTGATTGAAATATTAGGAGCAAAAAAAATCCATGCCGCTTGGGCGGTTCCCGGTGGTGTGCGTTCTCCTCTGTCTGAAGAAGGGCGAAACTGGATTATAGAACGTTTACCGGAAGCTCGACAAACCACCGAATTAGCGATTAGTTTATTTAAACGGTTGTTAGATAGTGAATTAGCCCAAGAAGTTGATGTTTTTGGGAAATTCCCTTCATTATTTATGGGGTTAGTTGCCCCCGATGGCACTTGGGAACACTATGGCGGACATCTAAGATTTATTGATAGTAATGGTGAAATTGTAGCCGATGGTTTAAGCGAAGATGACTATCAAGACTTCCTGGGAGAAGCGGTTGAAAATTGGTCTTATCTCAAGTTTCCCTATTATAAACCTCTGGGATATCCTGATGGAATTTATCGCGTTGGGCCGTTAGCAAGATTGAACGTTTGTGACTGTATTGGAACCGAAGATGCCGACCGAGAATTAATCGAATTTCGTCATCGCGCAGGGGGACGAGTTGCCACTTCTTCGTTCTTCTATCATTATGCACGATTAGTAGAAATTATGGCTTGTATTGAAGCCATTGAACAGTTAATTGATGACCCGGATGTTGTCTCAAAACGAGTGCGTGCAGAAGCAGGAATTAACTGTTTAGAAGGAGTGGGAGTCAGTGAAGCACCACGCGGTACTTTATTCCATCATTATCAAGTAGATGAAAACGGCTTAATTAAAAAAGTTAACTTAATTATTGCCACCGGACAAAACAATTTAGCCATGAATAAAACCGTGACTCAAATTGCCCAACATTATATTCATGGAAATGAGATTCCTGAAGGAATGTTAAACCGAGTAGAAGCGGGAATTCGGGCTTATGACCCGTGTTTAAGTTGTTCCACCCACGCCGTCGGACAAATGCCATTACACATTCAATTAATTCAAAAGGATGGAACAATAATTCAAGAAAAATATCGCAATTAACCCACCATTTTCACAACTATAGGGGGGAACAGGGAATTACGAATTACAAATTACGAATTACGAATGGGGAATAGGGAATAGACAACAGAAATTTCTCCCCCTGCTTCCCCTGCCCTCTTCTTCTATTCGGAGAGAAAAATGTCAAAAGAAAACTTATATTTATGTATGGGTTCCGCTTGTCACCAAATGGGTGTGTATGAAGTTCTACCCAAATTGCAAGCTTTAATGAGTGAATATAATATTGATCAAAAAATTGAGTTAAAAGGTTCATTTTGTTTAGAAACGTGCAGTTCTGGAATTGTCATGAAGTTTCGAGATTTGCATTTTATTAATATTAGTCCTCAAAATATAGAAGATAAATTTTTAAAAGAAATCCTTCCCGCTATTGAAAACAATAATTAACTATGTTAGAAAAAACGCAAAATCACCTTTGGCAACTTTTATGGGAATATGATCCGAACGGTTTAATTGCCGTAGATTCAGATTTAATTATTAAATTGGTTAATCCAGCATTTTGTCAAATCTTTAACGTAGAAAAAGAAAAAATTATCGGAAAATTAGCAACGGAAATTTTAGGAAATATTGATCATTTTCAAGAAGCTTGGGAAACTAATACTGTTATTCGAGGACGAGAAACCGAATATCCTCAATATCATTTATATATTCGAGAATTTATTTTTCCGATTAAAGAAGAAAATATTATTGGCTGTATTATGACCGATATTACCGCCGAGATGGAACGCAAAAAAGAAACCGATAGAATTAAGGCAGAAACCGTTAAAAAAGTGAATGAAGTGGTAGATAATCAAATGAAAGTGGCTCAAGAAATAGCAGGGTTATTAGGAGAAACCACCGCAGAAACCAAAGTGAGTTTACTTAAAATTATTGAAATGGTAAATCAGTAAACTATCACCAACTTAATAGAATATGAATCAAGATAACTTTTTTGATATTTGTCATCTGAGCCTAAATAAAAAAGGCGAAGAACTTTGTGGTGATCAAGTTAAATTTATCAAAACGGAAACAAAAAGCACGATTGTTTTATCCGATGGGTTAGGAAGTGGGGTAAAAGCCAGTATTTTAGCAACGTTAACCACTGAAATTTTAATTACGATGTTAAATGCAGATGTACCCTTAGAAGAAGTAATTAAAACCGTTATAGGAACCTTACCCATTTGTCAGGTCAGAAAAATTGCCTATGCTACTTTTACCATTATTTCAATTAATCATTTAACCAATGAATTTAAAGTCATCAATTTTGATAACCCTCCGGTTCTTTATTTTAAAAAAGGTCGCATTGTTAAATTAGAAACCAAAATTGATAAAATATTAGGAAAAAAAATACAATCTTCTCAAGGAAAATTAGAACGAGGGGATTTTATTGGAGCCATTAGTGATGGTGTTCTTTATGCTGGGTTAGGAGATACGATGAATTTTGGCTGGGGTTGGGATAATATTGCTAAATATATGGAACGAATTTTTATTAGTCAAGCCACAAATTCACGGATGATTATTGAGCAAGTTTTATCAGAAACTCGCTCTTTATATCGAGATAAAATTGGTGATGATGCAACTTTTGTGGGGGTTTATGTTAGAAAACCCAACCCCGTCATGATTTTTACTGGCCCTCCTTTAGATATTACTCAAGATGAAGTTTATGCAGAACGGTTATTAAGTTTTCCGGGTCGTAAAGTCATTTGTGGAGGAACAACAGGCAATTTAGTCGCAAATTATATGGGAGAAACCATTGAAATGGATATTCCCACCATGCGAAAAGATTTACCTCCCATTGGCATATTAAAAGAAGTGGATTTAGTCACAGAAGGAATTTTAACGATTTCTAAAGCAACGGAAATGATTAGAAAATCTAAAGGGGATATTTCTCGATTATCTTCCGATAAAAATGGAGCCGTTTTATTAGCAAGAGAAATCTTAGAGGGAGATTCAATTTATTTTTTAGTCGGTCAACAAATTAATGAATTTTATCAAAATCCTTTATTACCTAAAAATATTTCGATTCGTCGTAATTTAATTGAAGATTTAGTACAGTTACTTCGTAGCCAACAGAAAGAAGTTATGGTAGAA
>NZ_JBJUDF010000310.1:0-3148 GCF_046067725.1 Planktothrix sp. | reverse complement strand
ATATGGACCGAACTGTCTCACGACGTTCTGAACCCAGCTCACGTACCGCTTTAATGGGCGAACAGCCCAACCCTTGGGACGTACTTCCGCCCCAGGTTGCGATGAGCCGACATCGAGGTGCCAAACCTCCCCGTCGATGTGAACTCTTGGGGGAGATCAGCCTGTTATCCCTAGAGTAACTTTTATCCGTTGAGCGACGGCCTTTCCACGCAGTACCGTCGGATCACTAAGGCCGTGTTTCCACCCTGTTCGAGTTGTCACTCTCACAGTCAAGCTCCCTTATGCCTTTACACTCTGCGAATGATTTCCAACCATTCTGAGGGAACCTTTGCGCGCCTCCGTTACCTTTTAGGAGGCGACCGCCCCAGTCAAACTGCCCCCCTGAAACTGTCTTCTTCCCGGCTTCACGGGAATGAGTTAGAATTCTAGCCTCTCTAGAGTGGTATCTCACCGATGGCTCCATCATCCCCACAAGGATGACTTCAAAGCCTCCCACCTATTCTGCGCAAGAGAAGCCCGAACCCAATTCCAGGCTACAGTAAAGCTTCATAGGGTCTTTCTGTCCAGGTGCAGGTAGTCCGTATCTTCACAGACAATTCTATTTCGCCGAGTCTCTCTCCGAGACAGCGCCCAGATCGTTACGCCTTTCGTGCGGGTCGGAACTTACCCGACAAGGAATTTCGCTACCTTAGGACCGTTATAGTTACGGCCGCCGTTCACCGGGGCTTCGGTCATCAGCTTTAGGTTTCCCCTGACCGACTTCCTTAACCTTCCGGCACTGGGCAGGCGTCAGCCCCCATACTTCCTCTTTCGAGTTGGCGGAGACCTGTGTTTTTGGTAAACAGTCGCCTGGGCCTCTTCACTGCGACTTACTTTCGTAAGCACTCCTTCTCCCGAAGTTACGGAGCCATTTTGCCGAGTTCCTTAGAGAGAGTTATCTCGCGCCCCTTGGTTTTCTCAACCTCCCTACCTGTGTCAGTTTCGGGTACAGGCATTGATAAATTAACGGTTTTAAGGCTTTTCTTGGAAGTTTGATGCTCTCTACTTCCCCTCCTTGGAGGGTCGGACTCCCGCCTTAGCTCAGTCTGTTTTCTCCAGACCTCTTCACCTCGTACGGTTGCACCGGTAACCATCTTCCGGCTAGCCCACACCTGCTTCGTTCCCTTGACCAATTTACCAACGGTACGGGATTATTCACCCGTTGTCCATCGACTACGCTCTTCAGCCTCGCCTTAGGCCCTGACTTACCCTCCGTGGACGAGCCGTGCGGAGGAACCCTTAGGGTTTCGGGGTGTAGGATTCTCACCTACATTTTCGCTACTCAAGCCGACATTCTCACTTCTGGTTCGTCCACATCTGCTTTCGCTAATGCTTCTCCCTACGCCAGAACGCTCCCCTACCAATACATACAGTATTCCACAGCTTCGGTACATCACTTAGCCCCTTTCATTTTCGGCGCAGCAACGCTTGACCAGTGAGCTATTACGCACTCTTTTAAGGTTGGCTGCTTCTAGGCAAACCTCCTGGTTGTCTGAGCATTCCCACCTCCTTTCTCACTTAGTGATGATTTCGGGACCTTAGCTGGTGGTCTGGGCTGTTTCCCTCTTGACGATGAAGCTTATCCCCCACCGTCTGACTGGTTGCTTACCTCTGGGTATTCAGAGTTTGTCTCGATTTGGTACCGGTCTCCCAGCCCGCACCGAAACAGTGCTTTACCCCCCAGATTCTTCCACAACCGCTGTGCCTCAACACATTTCGGGGAGAACCAGCTAGCTCCGGGTTCGATTGGCATTTCACCCCTAACCACACCTCATCCGCCGATTTTTCAACATCGGTCGGTTCGGACCTTCACTTGGTTTTACCCAAGCTTCATCCTGGACATGGTTAGATCACCCGGGTTCGGGTCTAAAAACGATGACGACTTCGCCCTATTCAGACTCGCTTTCGCTTGGGCTTCGACATTTTCTGTCTTAACCTGCCATCGCCTTTAACTCGCCGGCTCATGCTTCAACAGGCACACGGTCATCCGTTTAATCGGACTCCCATTGCTTGTAAGCTGACGGTTTCAGGTTCTATTTCACTCCCCTCCCGGGGTTCTTTTCACCTTTCCCTCACGGTACTGTTTCTCTATCGGTCACACAGGAGTATTTAGCCTTACCTCGTGGTCGAGGCTGATTCACACGGACTTTCACGGGCTCCGTGCTACTCGGGATTCAGCTTGGCTCTTTGAGTTTTCGACTACAGGACTTTCACCTTCTCTGGTGCAGGTTTCATCTGCTTCGTCTAACTCTCTAAGTCCAGTTCTGCTGTCCCACTACCCCAGTCGGAAAACCAACTGGTTTAGGCTGTTTCCCTTTCGCTCACCACTACTCGGAAAATCGCTTTTGCTTTCTTTTCCTCGGGCTACTAAGATGTTTCAGTTCGCCCGGTTCGCTCATGCCCACCTATTGATTCAGTGGGCTGTTTTTGGGTTGCCCCATTCGGACACCTCCGGCTCATTGCTTGCTTCCCGCTCCCCGGAGCTTTTCGTCGGTCGCCACGTCCTTCTTCGCCTCTGTGTGCCAAGGTTTCCACCGTCAGCCCTTTCTATCTTGACCAATTTTTTCTCTCTTGAGTTTGAATCGCTGTTCGTTTCCGAACTCCTGAACACCAAAATTGACCCGGGTTTTTCTCCCGGTTTTGGTTTCATTTTTGATCCCTTCTGATTCTTCTATGCAGTTTTCAAGGTTCTGGCTGGTTACATTCCCAGCATTTACTCTTTTTCTTAGACGTAGTGCTGGATTGTTTTTTGTTTTAGTGGAGGTAAGCGGACTCGAACCGCTGACATCTGCCTTGCAAAGGCAGCGCTCTACCAACTGAGCTATACCCCCACACTAATTTTAGGTGGGCTATCCTGGACTTGAACCAGGGACCTCACCCTTATCATGGGTGCGCTCTAACCACCTGAGCTAATAGCCCATTCCCAACCTAGTTTACGTTTGAAAGTCTCTTTTTCTCTTTCCTAGCTCCGACCTGGGATGACTTCTGTGAGTGCTTGTTTTTGTTGGGATTGGCACTTCTCCAGAAGTAGGTCTCCCTGAAAAGGAGGTGATCCAGCCACACCTTCCGGTACGGCTACCTTGTTACGACTTCACCCCAGTCATCAGCC
>NZ_JBJUDF010000309.1:0-8993 GCF_046067725.1 Planktothrix sp. | reverse complement strand
TCAGTTGAGGACGAGTGGAATTTTGAAGTACCTGTTTAGCCATATTAATTGCTCCTTGATGGTGAGGAATCATCGCATCAATAAAGCGTAAATCATATTCAGCATCAGCCGGGCCTAAATCCATCATCCCGTGATGTTCTGACATCGTGTTATTTTCAGCTAAGGGGGTTTCAGAACTAACGGCAACCGCAGTTTCAGAAGCCTTCGGTTGAGATTGGGATTGAAAAGTTGTACAAGCTCCTAAACTTAAAGTTACCGAAATTCCGAGAAGAGAGAATAGAAAATAAGGGTTGAATTTCATAGTTTTGAGATGAAAATAAAAAACAGAAACGTGAATCGGGTAAAATAGAATTAGAGTGAATCTAATAGATAACGCCTAACTTTTAGTTTGGCATGAAAAAATGAAATGGAGGTGAAATGAGCAAGAATAATAGACCCGCTTCACCTTGGAAAGTGATTCAACCCTTAGCTGAGATTCGTTCTCCTTGGGTCACGGTGATTGCAGAAAAATTACAAGATGATCAAGGAAACCTCATCGATTATTGGCGGGTAGAAAAAGCGGATTCTGTGATCATTTTAACCCTTCAGAACCAAAGATTACTCTTGCCTCAACCGATGTATCGTCCTGGGCTCGGAGAAACAACCCTTGATTTTCCTGGGGGGCGAGTTCCACCCGAACAAACTCCGTTAGAAACGGTTCCTTTTATCTTGCAAAAAGAGTTGGGAATTCAACCTGCGGAAATTTCAGAAATTACAGCGATTAATTCCGAAGGCTGGGCTATTAATAGTTCTTTTTCTAATCAAAAATTATATGGATTTGTAGCTAAAATTTTACCAAATATTCCTGTAAACTCTGAAAAAATTGGGGCAAGTTATCCAATGACAAATCAGGGAATTGAAGCGTTACTTAAGGATTTAACTTGTCTTCAATGTCGAGGAATTTTATTAGAATGGAACCATCAATTTACCCTGAGTTAATATCTGAAACATCCACTCAAGATTACAGATGTTTTTGAGAGGCTTGTATAGCCCTACGCACTAGAGTTAGGACAAAAGAATCTTAATTAAATGGAGAGAGATTGAAGAACACGATCTAAGTAAATTTTAGCCACTTGATCCGATGGATTTTCCCGTAAACACGCTTCAAAACATTCAGCAGATTCAGGAAAAGCTTCTAAATGATAAAGAATTAAGGCTTGCTCAAATAACGTTTTGGTTGCAGCTTTTTTACGATATAAAACGGGAGGATCAGCATCAAACACTTCAAAAACAGATACCATTTCTGATTTTCCCTTAACCCTGACTTTATCAATCACACGGAAAGAATAAATATTCGGATCTTCCAGACGCAGAAAGGTGTGTTCGCTAATTAATAAAGGAATCTGATAACGTTTACTTAATTCCTCTAATCGAGCCGCTAAATTGACCGCATCACTAATCACGGTACTATCCATTCTGTGCTTTCCACCCACGATCCCTAACATTAAATCTCCTGTATTAATCCCAATTCCAATACTAATCGGCGAACGCTCAGGACGTTGACGAGTTAAATTATATTCGGATAAGCGTTGTAACATTGAGATTCCGGCTTTTACAGCATCATCAGCACTTCCACCAAATAAAGCCATAATAGCATCTCCAATATATTTATCAATAAACCCTTCATTTTCTGTAATGGCAGGTTCCATCCGAGATAAATAAGCATTAATAAATTTAAAATTATCTTCAGGAGTCATTCGTTCAGACATTTGGGTAAAGCTGCGAATATCTGAAAATAAAATCGACATTTCTTTTTGTACTGCATCCCCGGATCTCACATCCACTAAACTTTCATATCCCAAGAACGATAAAAATTGATTAGGAACAAATCTTCCCGCCGCATCCGTTAATTGTTCTTCTTCATCTAAGGCTAATTCTAAACTACAATTAATCTCAAACATTTCTTCAATAAATCGTTGTCGTTCTTCCTCGGCTCGTCGGCGTTCTGTAATATCTTGAAACACCCCTATTGCATAGGCAATTTGTCCCAATTCATCATAAATGGGGGTTCCCCAAGTTTGTAGCGGAATCATCCGATCTAAATATTGAACTTCTAATTGATCAACACTACCAATTCCCTGATGCAAGGCTTTAAACAACGGTAAATTCTCTAACGGATAAAGTTTAGGGGGATCGGATTTAGAATTGGAATAAATATATAAATTTAAAGGAGGGTCAGAAAAGAAAACTTCAGTTCCTAATAACTCTTTAACAACTTGATTGGTATAATATAATTTTCCGGCTGAATTGATAACAACAACTCCTAACGGAATCGCTTCTAAAAGTTGATAAAGTCGTTGATTTTGAACTTGCAATTCTGCCATTAAATCCAAGTTTTCAGTTTGGAGTCGTTGATTGAGTAAGGTAATTTCTTCATAGGCTTGAGTGAGTTGTGTTTTTTGAGCTTCAACGGTTTGTTTTTCTTTTTTTAATTGAATAAAACTATCTCGTAATTGAGCTTCTTTCTGCTGAAGTAAAACAACTTTTTCTTCTAAACCTGCATAAAGGCGACGTAATTGTCGAGTCATACGGTTAAATGCGATCGCTAATTGTCCGATTTCATCATCGGTGGTGACAGGTGCAACTAACGTTAAATCTCCATCAGATACTTGAGTTGCAGTGTGAGTAATAGCTAGGATGGGACGAGTAATTTGTCGAGCCAGAAGATAGACACCGAGTGCTAAAATCACGGCTGAAGTTAATCCCACTGATAAAATAATCCAAGCTAATCGATGGGCGGGTGCATCGGCTTGAGATAGGTGCATTTCTACTAATAATGCTAACTCTCGTTGCTCCAACCATCGATACACCCCGATCACCGGAATTCCTGCATAATTTAAATAAATTTTACGACCATCTTGACCTCGTAAAGCCGCTTTAATTCCGGGGCTATCCACCTGAGTTGGAAGATGATTTCGACCCTCTGTCACAACATTTTGATATCGATCAACTAAATAGGTGGCTCCAGTTTTTCCTAAACCGATTTGATCAAACACAATTTCTTCCATGCGTTTGAGATTAAAATGAGCAACTAACACCGCCAATTTATTCTGATTATCCCCAATAATTGGAGTCGAAATTGTTAAAGTCGGGTGATGGGTAGCTGAGGAAAAATAAACATTTTGTACAAACGTATTTTTAAGACCTTGTTTGAAATATTGTTCTTGCCATCGAGATTGACCTTCAGACCGAGAATCAGTGGAAAAAATAATTTTACCTCCATCAGCCGTCAAAAGTTGCACTTCCTTGAAATCGGGTTTAGCAGCTAGGGCGGAAGCCATAAATTGTTTAATTTGATGATAAGCTTCCTGCCATTGAGGAGAAGGTAAATTAGCCGTCAATAGAATGGCGGTGGCTGTTTTAATATCGGGTAATTGTGCTAAAGAAACGGTTGCATTTTTTTGGTTTTCCACCCATAGGTTTAACGCTTCTTCTTTCAGGGTCGCCGTCACTTCTAATCGGTCAAAAACCAATTGTTGAATCGAGGCTTTGGCACTTTGAAAGGCGATCACCCCTACACAAAAGATGGTTACGACAGATAGCAGTAAAAAGTAGACCACAAGCCTGGACATCAGGCTTTTTGTCCAGAATTTCATTCAATTAGCCCTTCATCACCGGTCACAATTCACATTTTCAAGGTCTTTTGATCTGGCTAAGGACTTTAGATTGTTTATCTTAGCTAGTCCCGACAGAATTCATCGGATCACCTGAGTTGATGATCCTTATTTTATCGGGTTTCGGTTGACGGTTGATTCTTAGCCCTTAACACCTCTATCTTGGCTCTAACTTCATGTCAAAATTGAAGAACTGTTCACTCTATTGTCCTCCCCATGTCAAGACCAACCGTATATTTAGCGATTACCAATCATGGATTTGGTCATGCTGTGCGCTCTGCGGCGATCGCCAATGAAATCCAAAAGCGTTGTCCTGATGTGTTATTAATTTTGGTCACAACCGCCCCTCGATGGTTATTAGAATCTTATCTGGAGGGAGATTTTATTATCCGTCCTCGTGGGTTTGATGTCGGGGTGGTGCAGTCTGATAGTTTAACGATGGATTTAGTTGCAACCCAAGAAAAATGGCAACACATTCGCCAACAGCAACGTTCTATTATTGCTGGAGAAGTGAATTTTATTAAACAAAATCAAGTTAATTTAATTTTAGCAGATATTCCGCCTCTGGCGTCTTTAATTGCTCAAGCTGCGGGGATTCCCTGTTGGATGATGAGTAATTTTGGTTGGGATTTTATCTATCGAGATTGGGGGGAAGAATTCACCGAGTTAGCCGATTGGATTTCCGGTTGTTTTAATCAGTGCGATCGCTTATTTCGCTTTCCCCTTCATGAACCGATGACGGCTTTTCCCCATCAAATTGATGTAGGGTTAACCGGGGGAGATCCTCGCTTTAATTTAGATGATTTAAGAGAAAAATTAGGAATTATAACCCCACCGGAAAAAACAATATTATTAACCTTTGGGGGGTTGGGCTTAAATGCGATTCCTTTTGATAATTTTTCACAATATTCTGATTATACGTTTATTACCTTTGATGTCAATTTACCGCCTTTTCCGAATTTAATTCAAGTCAGTAATTCTTTGCAATTACCAGATCTTCATTCCCATCTATTTCGGTTGCGTCCCGTAGATTTAATGCCTTTGTGTGGACGAGTGATATCTAAACCCGGATATAGTACCTTTGCGGAAGCGTTACGGTTAGATATTCCCTTAGTTTCTCTAACGCGGGAAGGATTTGCAGAAGCTCCTATTTTATTAGACTGGTTACAAAATTATGCTGATCATCAAATTATCACAGCCAGTGATTTTTTGGACAAAGATTGGGATTTCCTTCATCAACCCCTTCAACAACCTCGCCTTTCTGAAAGATTAGATAAAAATGGGAATGAAGCGATCGCTCAAGCGGTTGTTGACTATCTTTTGAATTGCGTTTAAAATGCAAAAATCATCAAGAATTCATCGCTTATTATCTGTTTAAGTTATGGCACATCATCAAGAAATTTTAGAGATTAAAACCAGTGGTAAATCATTTTCTAATGTTACGGCTTATGTGCAGGAAGTGGTTAAAAATTCAGGGATAAAAACCGGAATTTGTCATTTATTTTTACGCCATACTTCCGCTAGTTTAATCATTCAAGAAAATGCTGATCCTGATGTATTACGGGATTTAGAGAACTTTTTATCCAAATTAGTTCCTGAAGGGAATCATTATATTCATGATGCGGAAGGCTTAGATGATATGCCCGCCCATATTAGAACGGTTCTCACCCATACCTCTGAACAAATCCCCATTTCTCAAGGACGATTATTATTAGGAACTTGGCAAGGAATTTATCTCTGGGAACATCGTCGCCATCGTCATAGCCGTGAATTAGTCGTACATATTATGGGGGAATAATATTAATAATCCTTAGAGTTCATCAGGATTAATCCCCATTTCTCTTAAGCGTTCTGCTAATCGTTGTGATCGCATTTTTTCGGCTTCTAACTCCGCCTGAACTTGGGCTAATTGTTGCCGTTCTTCCTCTAACATTTGATGAATCTCAATATAAGAAAAGAATTTCTCCCCATCCGGGCGATAAATTTTTAATTCTTCCCCAGAACAATCAAACCGAATTCCTAAACGGGGACTAATATAATCATTTAAAGATTCCAGACTTTCCAATCCCTCTTCATGACGTATCCATGCTTGTAATTCATCTGTCTCAGGATTATAAATATAATATTCCTCAACGCCATATCGTTCATAAAACAATAACTTTTTATCCATTTCTACCGTAGAATTACTCGGAGAAAGGATTTCAAAAACAACCTGGGGAGCAATATTATTTTCCAGCCATTGTTGATAGGAACCCCGTTCACCTTTAGGTCTACCCACCACCACCATTACATCAGGGGCGGTTACAATTCGAGGTTTTCCTTCCACTGGATACCAAAATAAATCTCCAGCGACAAATACATTGGGATTATCTGCAAACATCCAATCTAAATTTTGCTGAATTACAAGAATCCAGCGAAATTGTTTGGTATTATCCGCCATCGGTTTACCATCACTTTCGGGATAAATAATTTCTGTTGAAGATGAAGATTGAATCTGGAAAACCATAGGTCAATCAAGAGAGTAGGATAATATCACTGCATAGGCGGGGTGAGTGTATTTTTGATTTCCCACCCCCACCTTAAAACTTACAAACTAGCCATGACTTCTCTAGCTGCGGCTAAAGTTTTTTCAATGTCTTCATCCGTATGAGCTAAAGACGTAAACCCAGCTTCAAATTGAGAAGGAGCTAAATAAATTCCCCGTTCTAACATTCCGCGATGGAAACGGCTAAATTTAGATAAATCGGATTTTTTAGCATCCTCATAATTGTGGACTGGCCCTTGGGTAAAGAATAAACCAAACATTCCACTAATTTGTCCCCCACAAGCCGCATGACCGGTTTCTTTGGCTATTTTTAACAACCCATCACTTAATTTTTTGGTAATTTTATCCAAATATTCATAAGTTCCAGGTTTTTGCAATAACTCTAGGGTTTTGATTCCCGCCGTCATCGCTAAAGGATTTCCCGATAAGGTGCCCGCTTGATACATTGGGCCGGCCGGGGCGACCATCGACATAATATCCCGACGTCCACCATAGGCGCCGACAGGTAAACCACCCCCAATAACTTTTCCTAATGTGGTTAAGTCCGGTGTGACGCCGAATTTCTCCTGAACCCCGCCATAGGCAATACGGAACCCGGTCATGACTTCATCAAAGACTAATAAAGCTCCGTTTTCCTGAGTTAAAAGTCGCAACCCTTCTAAAAATCCCGCATCGGGAGGAATAAAGCCAGCGTTGCCTACAATCGGTTCTAGGATGACTCCAGCAATTTCCCCTGGATTGTCAGCAAATAACTGTTTGACGGCTTCTAGGTCATTGTAGGGGGCGGTGAGGGTATTACTGGTGACGGATTTAGGAACCCCTGGGGAGTCCGGTAAACCTAATGTAGCGACTCCAGAACCCGCTTTCACGAGGAACATATCTCCATGTCCGTGATAGCAGCCTTCAAATTTAATCAGTTTATCTCGTCCGGTGAAGGCCCGCATCAAGCGCAAGACGGATAAACAAGCTTCTGTTCCTGAGTTAACAAATCGTACCATTTCAATACTCGGAACGGCATCAATGACCATTTCAGCTAGAACATTTTCTAATACGCAAGGAGCGCCGAAACTGGTGCCTTTTTCTAAAGCGTCTTTGAGAGCATTGATGACATCAGGATGGGTATGACCGCAAATGGCTGGCCCCCAGGAGCCAACATAATCAATATATTGATTGCCGTCAACATCCCAAATATAAGCGCCTTTGACTCTATCAAAAACAATCGGTTGTCCGCCGACGGACTTAAAGGCACGCACGGGAGAATTAACACCACCCGGCATTAGTTTTTGGGCGGCGGCAAAGATTTCTTCTGATTTTGTAGTTGTTAAGGGTGTTGTCACTCTAAGATAATCTCCTTCAAAGGTAAGATTGTTTGGGTAGATGCGTTAAAATCGAGTCGAATATTGCTGTTAGTGGACTGAGCAAAACCAACAAAATGATATTGTAATCAAGTTGGGTCTCCCTTTGTATTGGTTAAATTTATGTCAACCTTAAAACCCCTAGAGTTAAGCCTGTTGAGTGATATTGATACAATTCGTTACAACGAAAAAGGATGGGTTCTGGCTATCATCCAAGATGGTTTAGAAGGAACGGTGTTAACTTGGGTTTGGATGAATGCAGAAGCCTTAGAAAAAACCATTGCATCCCAGCAAGTTTGGTCTTGTCAAGATGCAGGAATTGTGTTATGGAATGCAGAAATTTTAGTGAAAGAAATTCGCTATAGTGATCATAACCCGATGCTAATTATTGGAGTTGAAGCCCAGCATCAGGAATTATCAGGAAATACCTTATCAGGATTATTTGATGTGATTTGCGATCGCAGAGATTTTCCTCAACTGGAATCTTATACCTGTAAATTATTGGCGGGAGGAGATAATAAAATTCTTAAAAAAATTGGGGAAGAATCGGCTGAAGTAGTGATGGCTTGTAAGGATGATGACAAAGATGCGATCGCCGGGGAAGTTGCTGATTTATTTTATCATACTTTAGTGGCTTTAGCCCATCATGACGTTGATTTGAGAGAGGTTTATCAAAAATTAGAAGAACGACGAAAATAAACCTGTAGGATGTGTCAGCAACTTTAGAATTGTTCGATATCAAGCCCTCTATTCAACAAGTTGTATTAAACTGATGAAAAATATCTTAATTCTTTCGGCTAATCCCACTAATACCACTCGATTACGTTTGGAACAAGAAGTCAGAGAAATTCAACAAACCCTGAGACAATCCAATCATAGGGACGAGTTTCAGGTGATTCCTGTGGGTGCGGTTCAAATTGATGATTTACAACAGACCCTCTATGATTATCACCCTACAATTGTACACTTTTGCGGTCATGGTTCAGGGAATGATGGATTAGTCTTAGAAGACAATTCGGGTCGGAGTGTATTGGTGAGTGAAGAGGCGTTAGCAAGATTATTTCAAGGGTTTCAAACCGAAGTTGAATGTGTTTTGTTGAATGCTTGTTATAGTGAAATTCAGGCGAAAGCCATTCATCAACATATTGATTGTGTAGTGGGGATGAATCAAGCCATTGGAGACAATGCAGCGATTAAATTTGCGGTGGGATTTTATCGGGCATTAGGGGCGGGAGAACCCTATGATAAATGTTTTGAGTCGGGTCTAACTTTAATCGATTTGAATGGAATTAAAGAAGTCGATAAACCTCAAATTAAATATCGAAACCGAACGAAAAATTTAGCCATAAATTTCAATCCTGAATCTAATAAAACCATGCCATCTTCTCAAGAAAATCCTCCATCTATGAATAAATCTCAATCTTTTGGTAACATCACCAT
>NZ_JBJUDF010000308.1:0-7316 GCF_046067725.1 Planktothrix sp. | reverse complement strand
ATAACATATCAACCCCCCGATGAAAAAATTGTCTTTACTAAGTAGCAACCCTTTGTCTAGCTTTCATAATAATTGATGCTGTTTCTTTTTTTAAAGTTTCTTCTTGTTCTTCTAATTCTTGAAGACGACTCATCAAAACTTCTATCCTTTTTTCTGGAGATAATCTTTTGAGAAAGTCCACTGTAATAACATTAGACTCACCCTTCAACCAAGTCAAAAATCGCTGAAGTTTTTCTCGATTTTCTGCTTTAATTTTTGAATTGGAGAGCCGATTTTCAACAGATGCTTGTATGTCTGATGCAGAATATTCTTTCAAACCTGCGTTTGTTGAAACTGCTTTTAATCCTCGAATTAGCTCTCTAATAGAGTATTCAGAAAAACCAAAAGATTGAAGATGAAGTTTTGTTATTGTGTTTAAATTGCTAACCATTTTTACCTCCTTGATCTTGACCAAATTGTTTAAGAAGATCGCTAATATACTTGGCTTGTTCTTGAATTGTTGATCTTAATGTTGGAACTAATTGATTAGCATAAAAACTCTGAATCTTAGTTAATTGTTCCACTAAGCTACTAATTTGCTGTTTCTGTTGATTATTGATTCGTTTTTGAGCGCCCACTTCATAATTACGTCTTTTTAAATCTGGGCCAGCATAGCGAATCATACACAAAATAGCTTCTTCCTTTGTGTTTACATTTTCTTGAGAAGCATCAACTGCTCTTTTTACATCTGCTTGTGTCCAGTTAAATTCGTTAGCCAGTTGTTTGATTAATTCTTCTTTACTCGGCATAATGAGAACCTCTTTTAAAAATCAACAATTTTTGTCCCAATTGCTAAATTGCAACCCGGATGTAATAGCTTAAAATTTTCAGGTTTGTTAGCAGCAGATCCAAAATCTTTGAGTGGAAGAACATGATGTACAACAGCATCTTCAAACCGGAGTAATGTCTTACAAGCTGCACATAGACTTCCTTGAAGTTCAAATTGCTTACGTTTCCAAGTCTGACCTGAATTGGTTTTTATCCAGTTATTAAATTGTTTTCTGGGATCGATGACTGCTTTAGCTTTTTCTAATTGGCACTCGGTTTCTTGGCGAAGTTTTGCTTCTTGCTCAAGTAGAACAAAAAGTTCACTATATAACCGAGCTAAATTATCAGCCGAGTTTGTTTCCATACATTACTGGCTTTAGTTTAGGCTATAAACCAATTATAGTATAAAATGAATCTCTAATTGACGCAACCCAAAAATTAGTAACATTAATTTGTTATCAGAAACGATTAGAAACCGGGTTTCTGAGAGAAACCCGGTTTCTAAGGTTTAAAACGTTCCTGCTAACGCCTCAACACATCGTTCACAAATGGTGGGATCTTCTGTTGATTCCCCAACATGAACAGAATAATTCCAACAGCGATCGCATTTTTCCCCATCTGCTTTCACCACACCAATTCCCAAACCTTCTAACTGTTGACAATACTGTAACCCGTTTAAAACTTCAGCACTTTCTAACAGTTCAACCTGGGAACAAATAAATAGATAACGTAACTCATCAACCCCATTATTTTCTTTTAATTCTGTTGTTTTGGGATTCATTTGTTGCATCTGTTGACGCAAATTATCATCCGCTACATATAACAACACTTTTGCTTCTAAAGACGCGCCAATCATTTTGTCTTGACGGGCTTTTTCTAAGACTACATTAACCTCACTACGAATTTGTCGTAACTGTTGCCATAACGCCCCTAATTCTGGCTTCTCCCAGTGTTTTTCTAACGTGATCCAACCCGCTTCAAACACCGATTTATGGGGTGTAGAATAGGGGAGATTTTGCCAAATATCTTCCGCCATGTGACATAATACAGGAGCGATCGATGCAGCCAAATTTTCTAACGCCACCGCTAACACCGTTTGACAACTACGACGACGGAACGCAGCAGGGGCACTAATATACAAGCGATCTTTGGCAATATCCAAATAGAAATTCGACAAATCGACGACACAGAAATTCTGAATCACCTGGAAGAATCGGAAGAATTGATAACTTTCAAAGGCTTCTGTTACCTCCGTAAACACTTCCGTAATCCGGTGAAGCATATATTGATCTAAATCCGGTAACTCTTCGTATTTAACCGTATCTTTTACCGGATCAAAATCATGCAAATTCCCTAATAAAAATCGGGCAGTATTTCTAATTTTCCGGTAAACATCCGCCATTTGTTTGAGGATATTTTTCCCCAGAGGAACATCAGAGGAATAATCCACCGATGACACCCACAACCGCAGAATATCAGCCCCATAGGGAGGTTCCTGCTGTTGGTTTTTACCCCCTTCAATTACAATCGCTGGATCAACGACATTTCCCAAGGATTTACTCATTTTCATTCCCTTTTCATCGAGAACAAATCCATGAGTTAAAACCGTTTTATAAGGTGCATGACCATAATTAGCCACACTGGTTAATAAACTCGATTGAAACCAGCCCCGATGTTGATCAGACCCTTCTAAATACATATCCGCCGGATAATGTAATTCTGGGCGTTGATTCGCCACCGCCGCCCAAGAAGAACCGGAATCAAACCACACATCCATTGTGTCAGTTCCCTTGCGGTAAGTCTTACCATTATTACGGTATTCTTCGGGTAATAATTCCTCAACGGATAACTCCCACCACGCATCGGAACCTTTTTCAGCAATAATCTTTTGAACGTGATTAATGGTGCTTTCATTTAATAGTGGTTCGTTGGTTTCTTCCTCATAGAAAACCGGAATGGGAACCCCCCAACTCCGTTGTCGAGAGATACACCAATCACTGCGATCTGCGACCATAGAAGTAATGCGATTTTCTCCTTGGGCGGGAATCCATTGCACCTGAGAAATCGCTTTTAATGCGGCATCTCGGAACCCTTCAACAGATGCAAACCATTGTTCTGTAGCTCTAAAAATCGTGGGTTTTTTCGTGCGCCAATCATAGGGATATTTATGTTGATAAGGTTCTTCTTTTAACAAAGAATTAACTTCTATTAAAGCCTCAACAATGGCTCCATTTCCTTCTCCTAAAACATTCAATCCTTCAAATTTTCCGGCTTCAGAAGTAAAATTTCCGTGATCATCAACGGGAGATAAAATCGGTAAACCATATTTTTGACCGACCATATAGTCTTCTTGACCATGACCAGGAGCAGTATGAACTAATCCTGTACCGGATTCTGTAGTAATATAATCTCCCCCTAAAACAATCGGACTTTCCCGTTCAAATAACGGATGTTTGTAGGTACAATGTTCTAAATCCTTGCCTTTAAATGTGGCTTTAATCGTTAACGGATAACCGAAAGTTCCTGATAATTGTTCCGCTAAATCTTCCGCTACAATTAAATATTTAAACTGAATGGGTTTTTCAGTTTCCCCCACTTCGACAACGGCGTAATTTAAAGCGGGGTTAACTGCAACCGCTAAATTACCCGGAATTGTCCAGGGAGTTGTTGTCCAAATCGCAACTCCTAATTCTGATAAAAATGGGGCGAATAATTCCCGTAAAGGTTCAGCCACCGTTAACAGTTTAAATGCCGCAAATAAACTGCGAGAAACGTGACCTTCAGGATATTCTAATTCCGCTTCTGCTAAGGCAGTTTTAGAACTGGGGCTCCAGTGCACGGGTTTGCGTCCTCGGTAAATATATCCCTCTAAAACCATCTTTCCAAACACCGCAATTTGGGCGGCTTCATATTCCGGTTTTAAGGTTAAATAGGGATTTTCCCAGTCGCCCCAAACCCCATAGCGTTTAAAACTAGCTTTTTGTTGTTCAACGGTTTGTAAGGCGAAATCTCTCGCTTTATGACGCAAGGTTAACGGGGTTAATTGTTCACGTTCCCCCGCTTTCATGTTTTGTAAGACTTTCAATTCAATGGGTAAACCATGACAGTCCCACCCCGGAACATAACGAACTTTACGACCTTGTAAAATTTGATAGCGATTAATAATATCTTTGAGAATCTTATTCAGAGCATGACCAATATGTAGGGCTCCATTGGCGTAGGGGGGGCCATCATGTAAAATAAACAATTCACCCGGGTTATTTTGTGAGAGGCGCTGATAAATTTCCTGTTCAGCCCAAAATTGCTGGATTTCCGGTTCCCGCTTCACAGCATTTGCCCGCATATCAAACTGAGTTTGGGGCAAGTTGACGGTATCTTTATAGGATTTGTTTGCTTCTGTCACAGCCTTATCCTGAACGATTCTCGATAATGTATCCGTATTTTATCGTGACATTTCCCATCGTTGAATGGATCAAGTTAAAATCGTTCTCCCATTAATCGTTGTCGCATTCCTTCGGCGATTTTTTGACCGAGATATTCAGGAATCAAACTTTCATTGGGCCCTAAGAGATACAAAATTAATCGAGTTCGTCCCCGCCACACCAATAAATTAGCATTGACCACTAATAAATCTTCTTGCCAGATGGCATACATGACTTTGTAAAATAATCCGGGTTGGTTATCCGCTTCAATTAATAACGCCGGGAGGTGAAATACCGGGTCAACATAAAACTCGGTAGCGACATCTTCTAAACCGGCATCCAGGTTAAATTCTACGGCTAACATTTCTTCTACCTCAAAATGTCCCGCCAAAGCTTCTCGGACGGCCCGACAGACGTTTTCTGAGGTTTTCTCACTCAAGGCTTTACCCCCACGAGACAGCACCAATTTAATAAACACCAACATGGGGGGATAAATTTGGCCATACAAGCTGAGACTATGAATCGTGAGGCCATAGGCGGCTAAAACCCCAAAAATATCGCTGAGTAAAAATGACTGGTTACGATAGGCAAAATGCAGGGCGCTTTTGTTTCCATCCGGCTGAATGTCAATCACCGCTTGTTTGGTTTTATAAACTTGATAAGCCAGTTTCAAATTTTGAAGTTGAATTTCGCTACTGACAAATTGCTCATAAAACTGTGGAAACGCCCGGTTGAAGCGTTTTAGGAGTTCCAAAGTTGAGGATTTTAAGCCAGGAGCCATAATTCAGGTGAAGGTACGAGAGATATACTATCTAGTACGGTCATTCATCATCTATTACCATAACCACGCCTGCATGGGTTTTTGGAAAAACTTGTTTAGCAGTTCGGATTCCTCTTCCTCATTCTCCCAGATCGCGGAGTATGAGGCATACGAGGTTGGAGGCGAAGAGTTAGCAATTCTCAACTCTCGCCCGTCGTCATCGAGTAATAATGGTCGCATTTTTTTTAGCACAGATCGCGACATTGATTTATATGAATTGGAAGAGCTTTGCAGTGCAGTTGGTTGGTCTCGGCGACCCCTGCGTAAAGTAAAAAAAGCCATTCAGTATAGTTTCCTTGTCGTTTCCATGTGGCAAATTCGAGGCAACCAGCGACGGCTGATTGGTTTTGCTAGGGCTACATCCGATCATGCCTTTAATGCGACGCTCTGGGATGTGGTCGTTCACCCAGATTTCCAAAGTAAAGGTTTGGGTAAAGCCTTGATGAAATTTATCATCAAAAAACTCCGTAGCGATGATATCAGCAACATTACTCTATTTGCTGACCCTCATGTGGTGGATTTTTACCGTAATTTGGGGTTTATATCCGATCCAGAGGGGATTAAAGGAATGTTCTGGTATCCAGATTAGGCTGAGGGTGTCAGGTGCGAGGTCTCATCTCCGGTGTTAGGGAACAAGTGCTGGATCGGAAAAACAGCTTAAACCCAAAACCCGAAACCCGAAACCCGAAACCTGAAACCCAGCTTTATGATCAATTTTGCAATTTTTAATCCCATCTGTGCAATTTTAGGCTATACTAGGAAAAGATTTAACGGGATGTAGCGCAGCTTGGTAGCGCGCCTGCTTTGGGAGCAGGATGCCGCAGGTTCAAATCCTGTCATCCCGATTTTAACGAGACAGGCTAAAACCTCTGGTTCAGAGGAGATGTTGGCTTTGACACAGCCACCATTCACAATAACGGGGTTCTCTCCGTCGATTATTTTGAGCTTCAATTCCCTGTTGCGATATACGCTGAGGGCTTTGTATTTTAATTTTTGGAATTATACCATAGAGAAACAAGGAATAGGAAACAAAACAACCCCAGAACTACAACTGGGGTCTAGGGAAAATTAGAGATTAAGAATTATTGCAAATTGAAAAAAAATAAAAACTTTTGAACGATGCCTAAAAGCTGACTGTATCTTAAAAAAACCAGGGTTTAACCACTCACCCAGATTGAAGCCAATCCAATTGAAACAGGACTTGACAATGATTAATATTTTAACACCAGTTTCTCAAGGGGATGGGGTTGTTTTAAAAGCACCTTTATCGGGATATATTCTACCCATTGAACAAGTTCCAGATCCAGTATTTGCTCAAAAAATGGTAGGGGATGGAATTTCGATTGACCCGATCAGTAACGTTTTAATCGCTCCTTGTGATGGAGAAATTATACAAATTCATCCTTCCTATCATGCTCTGACTCTAAAAACTCCAGAAGGTTTAGAAGTTCTGATGCACATTGGTTTAAATACCGTTACATTACGGGGGGAAGGGTTTCAGCCGAAGGTTAAAATGGGCGATCGCATTCAAACAGGTGATCCGTTAATTGAATTTGATATTGATTATGTCGCCCTTAATGCGAAAAGTTTGCTGACTCAAATTGTGATTACAAATTCTGATCAAGTCGTCGATTTTAAAACCTATTCAGGCTATGCAATTGCAGGAGAAAATGTAATTTTAGAACTGAGTTTAATTCCAAAAGTTAGCGAAAATATCCCAACCTCAAATCAGATTATTACCTCAGATGAAATTACAATTCCGAATCCAACCGGATTACACGCCAGACCTTCAGCCGTATTAGCGAATTTAGCCAAAAAATATCAATCAAAAATTCGCTTAAAACGGGGGGATCAAGATGCAAATGTTAAGAGTGTTGTCGCGTTAATGGGGTTAGAAGTCAATCATGGAGATCGAGTGGTTTTGATAGCCCAAGGAGCGGATGCTGCTGCGGCTATTGCTGAACTTTGTGAGGCTATCCGTTCCGGTTTAGGAGAGGAGGGAACGCCCCCGATGGCGGCACCAGCCAGTATTGCCAAACTCGATATCGCGGCACCGCCCCCCCATCGCCGTTCTGATGATTCTAATCTTCTATTAGGGGTGGCTGCATCTTCTGGGGTGGCGGTGGGTTATACCTTCCGGGTACGGGAACAGGAGATTAAGGTCGTTGAACGGGGCGACAACCCGAATACAGAACGGCGGAAATTAGAAACAGCTATTGAACAAGCCAAATTAGAAGTAGAAGCGTTACGGGCGAAAATTCATGGTC
>NZ_JBJUDF010000307.1:0-17787 GCF_046067725.1 Planktothrix sp. | reverse complement strand
CCCTAAAATAGAATATTGCTCTCTGGCCTCAGCCTCTAAAATAGGTAAACTCTTGTTAGAATACAGAATCAGGATGTTTTTTTTCAACCGTTTAGAGATAATTCGTAAAATATAGATGAATTTTTTGTAAGATTTTAATAGATTTGTTAAACTATCGGAAATTAACACCTTAACAAAGATTGATAATATTAAGATTAAAATATTATTCAATAGCAGGGAACAGGGAACAGGGAATAGAGCACCAGGAGCTTCATTCATCTTTGTTCTCGCTGTCCGGTGGGGTTGTAATCGGTTGTTTCCGGTTTCAAGAACAGGTTTCATCAGAATTGCTATAAGTTTTAAGTAACATTCCGATCGTTGTGGTTTCAAAAACCCATTCTAATCCTTGGGAATTAACGGCTTTAATTAAAATAATAGATTCTTGAGTAGCATCCTCCAGATTAACGTGATAAGACCAAGACCATTGACCTTCATCACTACCAGGTTGCAGGGATAATAAACCCTTGGGAATTAAGGTTCCATTGATCAAGACTAAAATTGCTTCTAATTGGCTATTGGGATTAATTTCTGACACCCATCCTGTTAATATAAGGTTCCCCGCTTCAGTTAATTCACACCGTTCGATTTTTCCTTGGGGATGGTGGCTAAATTGTAGAGAAGATAAAGATTTTTGTGGGGTGCGGGTCACGAGATATAAATCTTGATAACGACAAATTCCTAAAGGAATTCGAGAATAAACCGCTTCTCCTTGACTGAGGCTATTCAGACAATTTGCTACAAAGGTTTCACCGACATAAGTTGTGCCATATTCATTCACATCTAAGGTACGACTTTCACTATTGGGGATAAATAAAAGATCAGAGGGGGATATCGCTAAATGGGGCGGTAATAAGGCACGGTCATGAACACTAAACATTAAAATCCCTTGGGGAGATAGTAAAGAATAAAGTTTTTTTAACCAGGATAAAAATGTTGATTGGGGAAGATGACTAAAAAAAGAACAAGCTAAAATACAATCAAATTGTTGTTGCAGGAAATAATCATCAGGATCGGTCGTTGAAACGATTCCTCGAACTTGGAATTGTTCGATTTGAAATTGCACGGCTTCAGCATAAATATCAGAAATCCAGATGTTCTCCGGGGAAATCTCCTGAACTAAAAACCGTGTCAAACGACCATAACCACTGGCAAAATCTAAGAAGGAAGAAATTTGACTCAAATCTTCAAAATGCCATGTTAAAATTTGGCGGACGGTATCTAAAATCCGACGACCATTAAAATAATAACGAATGGCAGCCCGATCGGGTATCCCGTGATTGGCTAAGGCAAATAAATACATCTCATCCTGATGACAAATCGCCGAATTAAATGTAGCGGGAGATAGCGTTTGATCTTGAATAAACTGTTGCAAAGCTAAAGATTGACGAGATAAATCAACAAGCGACATTGACGGTTATCAAAAATAAAAGTTTTTCTCTCAATGCCATCTTACAGAAGACTGTTCCCCAAAACAATCGGGTAGAGCCTAGAAAAAGTGTGACGGTTTGGCAGTAAGATAGTAAAGCAATAGTTATCATAACTTCACGAAAAGCTATGCGAGTTTATGTGCTGCTGTTTAATGCGGGAACAGAAAATGAGGGGATTCATACGATTCAGATGGGCGATCGCAATAAAGTGTTAATGTTTGAAGAAGAAGATGATGCCACCCGGTTTGCGGTGCTGCTGGAGGCTCAAGATTTCCCCCCTGCTAGTGTAGAAGCCATGGACGACGAGGAAATCAAAGACTTTTGCCAAAGCGTTGACTATGACTGGGAACTGGTAGCCGCTGGAGATTTAGCCATTCCCCCGGAACAAAATGTCGAGCAAACGGACTGGCAACTGGACGCCGATACCCCAGAGGTTGAGTCTGAGTTTGCTTCTCCTGAACTGGATGATATTCGCAAACGACTGGAAGGGTTATTATAAGTGGGTTTAAATTGCACACATCACAGGTTAAGTTGAATATGGAACAGTGGGAGTCACGGGGACATTTATTGACCGAACAAATCAACGCCAGCAGTCAGAATTTAGATCAACTGAGTTCTCTGGAATTAGTCGATTTGTTTAATCGGGAAGATGTACAAACGTTACTGGCCATCGCCCGTTCCCGTGAATCGTTGGCCCAAGCTATTGATCTAACAACGGCGGCGTTGCAGCAAGGAGGACGACTGTTCTATGTCGGGGCGGGAACCAGTGGCCGTTTAGGGGTTTTGGACGCGGCGGAATGTCCTCCTACCTTCTGCACTCCTCCTGAATTAGTCCAAGGTATTATTGCTGGGGGTGCGGGAGCTTTAGTTCGCAGTTCGGAAGATTTGGAAGATCAAGCTGAAGATGGAGCAACGGCCATTGCCTTACGCCACGTGACCCATTTAGATGTGATCGTTGGCATTACCGCCGGAGGGACGACACCCTATGTCCAGGGGGCGTTACAAGCGGCTCGTCAACGAGGGGCAAAAACGGTGTTTATTGCTTGTGTTCCGGTGGAACAGGTGGAATTTGAAGCGGATGTTAATATTCGTTTATTAGTGGGGCCAGAAATCTTAGCGGGTTCGACTCGATTAAAAGCGGGAACTGTGACGAAAATGGCGTTAAATATTCTCTCAACGAGTGTCATGGTTCAGTTAGGAAAAGTCTATGGCAACCGCATGATTGATGTCGCTGTTACGAATCAGAAATTGCACGATCGCGCTTTAAGAATTTTAATGGATTTAACTGAAATTAATCGAGAAGAAGCGGAAATTTTATTAGAAAAAAGTGGAAAATCTGTGAAGTTAGCGTTATTAATTCAGTGGACGGGATTAGATGCAAAATCGGGTCAGGAATTATTAGATCAGCATCAAGGTCAATTAAGAAAAGCTGTTTTGAGTGTTCAAAATTAAAATAGGTTTAAATCACCTATTCTCATCAATTGCAAAAACCCGGTAACTTCAACGAAACCGGGTTTTTTAGTCTCACTTTGAGACTATAGCGTTACGCATTACGGTTAGAACACTTCTAAATCCTAAAATCCTTTCACTTCTGACTGTTCCCTGTTCCCTGTTCCCTGTTCCCTATTGAATTTAATAATCAAAGGTGAGTTCACCATCAATATTAGCAATATATTCGTCTAGGTTAATGGATGTGCTATCTAATCTGTATCCATCCCGTTTTTTACATTTACCCGTCAACAGATTCCCATCAACCTTTGTATCATAACAGGTGAGAGAAAATAAATGATCGCCCCATTCTAATGTTCCATTAATATTGCCAATATAGTCATTTAAGTCGATAGCCGTCGGAACATAAGTATATCCATCGACTTGTTCACACTCGGCTGTGAGTAATGATCCTTCTAAGTTAATATTCCGACAAGTTTGGGAAAAATCGCCTGTTGCCCAAGCATTTCCTACTAATAAGTTAAACGCCAAAAATAAAGCACATACAAAAGCTGTGGCAATCCGCAGCATGGGTTTTTCTCCTTAAGAAAATGGATGTTTGATGGGTCACTCACTTCTAAATCTTGAAACCTCTGGTTCTGGTGAGTGCTGGTTCCAAGATATAAAGTTCTAATCCAGATCGTCAAGACCATTTTTTTATCTTAATAAAACTTATCTTTTTTTAAGATTTAAAAACATTCTTTAATTTCACCTAAAATTAATAATAAATTAGATAAAACTTCATTATTTTGTATTTTTTAATCAACTCTCTATTGATGAGAATATCCTGAAGATTATTATTAATCTAAACCTTCGGGATTAGAAATCCCTCAATAAAATGCTATATTGAAAACAGTAGGAACAGAAACCAAACGAGAAACGAGAAACAAAAAACGGGACATATCCTTTCAAGCCAAGAACAGAACAGCTTGGTTTTGTTCAAAGCTCAAACAGAAAATCAGGTTTCTTTCCTAACACCTAATCCCTCCTATTTTATAGACAAAATGCCCTAGTTTCATATCGTTTAAATTATTAAAATTTAATCCTAAATTCAAGGGATGGAGATTGAATCATGAATGATGAATCGTTGCAAGATCAGGTAAAACGCTATATTAAAACAATGATTAATGCCAATACTGATAATTTATTAGAATTAGCGAAACTGGTCGGTATTGACCCAAAAAAGGATTTAGTTGGCGTTGATTTAAAAGGTCTGAATTTAGCAAAAGCGGACTTAAGAGAAGCAAACCTGAGTGAAGCTAACTTGAGTCGAGTTAACCTGGCTGAAGCGAACCTCAGTCACGCCAACTTAAGCCAAGCCAATTTAAGCGGTGTTAACTTAATGGGAGCCAACCTAGAAAATGCAGATTTAACTGGTGTTAACCTTAGTAGTTCTAACCTCATTGGTACGAATTTAAAAGCAGCAAATTTGAGTGAAGCCGACTTGAGTGAAGCGTACCTCAGTCAAACAGATCTTAGTGGAGCTAATTTGAGTCAAGCTTATCTCAGTGGGGTCTATTTAGGAAATACTAATCTGATTGGAACTGACCTGAATCAAGTTTATTTAAGTCAAGCCAATTTAAAAAAGGTGAACTTGAGTGGACTTAACTTAAGTGAAGCGTATTTAATGGGAGCAAACCTCAGCGAAGCGGATTTAAGTCATGCGAATTTAAGGGGAGCAAACCTCAGCCGAGCTAACTTAACTAAAGCCAATTTAATCGAAGCGAATTTAAACCAAACGAACCTGATGGGAGCGAATTTAACAGGAGCTAACTTAACTCAAACTAATCTTTCTGAAAGCAGTTTAAGCCGAGCTAACTTAACAAAAGCTAACCTATTTCGAGCTAATTTAAGTTATGCTAATTTGAGTTTTTGTCAGCTTAATCTGGCAAATTTAAGTCTGGCTGATCTCAGTGAAGTTATTGTTAAAAAAGCTAAATTTAGATATAATCTAGGAATTTCTGCACAACTCAAGGATGATCTGATCAACAAAGGAGCCACCTTTGATGATCTCATCGACAATATAGCAATCCCAAATCAGTTGTAATCCTTTACAACTGACATGAAACAGCCAGAAATATTGACACTATTGCCCATTGCCCATTCCCTATTGCCCATTGCCCATTCCCTATTGCAAGATTGCCTATTCCCTGTTCCCTGTTCCCTCGCGCTATAATGATAAAATTTTTGATGCAGTTTTAATCTCAAACAAGGATAAACACCCATGCTAAAACTCTATGGTGGTGCTCGCAGTCGAGCTTCAATTATTCAATGGTATTTAGAAGAAATTGGGGTTCCCTACGAGTTTATTTTATTAGATATGACAGCCGGAGAACACCTCAAACCAGAATTTTTAGCCATTAATCCTATTGGTAAAGTTCCGGCTATTATTGAGGGAGATTTTAAACTTTGGGAGTCGGGGGCTATTTTATTATATTTAGCAGAAAAACAGGGAAAACTCCCCGAATCTATTGAAGAACGAGCCGAAATTTATCAATGGGTATTATTTGGAAATGCTACGTTAGGAACGGGGATTTTTATCGAAGCGAATCGGGAAAAAGAAACCCCCCGTTTACTGAATCCTTTGAATGAACTTTTGACAAAACAGCCCTTTTTAATGGGAGATGAATTGAACGTTGCTGATATTGCAGTGGGTTCAATTTTAGCTTATATTCCGATGATGTTGCAGTTAGATTTAAGTCCCTATCCGGCTGTTTTAGAATACATTAAACGCTTAACCGAAAGACCTGCATTTCAAAAAACCATTGGCGGCAGAAAATAATTCTGATTAACCCCTAAAATAGCTATCAGCGTTGAGTTAGAAATACCAGGAAGTTCTAACTCGAATTGAGTTAACCTCCAGAATTTTCCAGCTTAACGCTGATAGGTTAAACTTGTTTTTTTATTTGAATCCCACGGCGGCTTGCCAAACGAAAGCCAACAACAGGAAAAACACAGGGATAACGGGCAGGATGTCAACGACAGGGCTAAAAATGGAGTAAGCTTCGGGTAGCTTTGCTAACAGCAGTGCTGCTTCCATGAATTAATATACCTCTCTAAAAATTATGTGGGCGAATTTTAAGGTATTTTACCATGCTCGGTCATAGCGACTCACGAATTTTACCGGGGGGAATAGCTTAACTGGGAATAGAGAATAGGAATCAAGCAAGTTGGTGAACCGTCAACTTTGGTGATGGACACATGAAAGTCGATCTCAGAGGTTGCTCCCATGCCGCAAGCTGGAGATGGGGTCTGCGTGACGAGGTATGGAGGCGACAGCCGAATATGGCGATCGCTAATGGCTAATCCTTGAGTCGGATCATGAACTTTCTTGCTTTTGGGTCAATACCAAAGGACTGGCAATCGGTTTTAAAGCGAAAAAAGCCTCAAAAATTCGTTCACCCACGCGATTCATTCGGTTTTGTAAATCATCTAAAAATTCATGAATTCCTCCTTGCATAATTTCTTCAATTGTGAGATAATCAAGTTCAGAACGTAGCCTTCCTAATTCTCGTTCGGCGGGGTTTTGCCAAGTTCCAGGGCGGGTTCCGGTAATACATTGTAGCGATCGCTCTGCCTGTAATAAACAATATTCAATAGAACGGGGAAACTCCCGATCTAAAATTAAAAATTCTACCACCCTAGATGGCGTAATTCGGTGTTGTTTGCGTTTTCGATACATTTCATAAGCACTAGCCGATTTTAACAATGCAATCCACTGAATTTCATCAATTGTTGTGCCCACATCTTGTACAGAAGGTAACAAAATATAATATTTGACATCTAAAATTCGAGACGTTTTATCCGCCCGTTCTAATAATCTCCCCATATTGCCAAAATGCCATCCTTCGTTATGGGACATGGTAGCATCCATGACTCCCGCAAACAGATGTCCACGCATTTTCACTTGATAGAAAAAATCCGAGAGTTGATAGGAACTGTCCCCGGAAGCCGCATCCCGAACCATCAGATAAAATTCGTTCACTTGTTCCCACATTTCTGAGGAAATAATCTCTCGAACTGAGCGCGCATTTTCACGGGCTGCTCTTAAACACGATAAAATCGAATTGGGATAATTACTATCAAACGTTAAAAATTGAATCACATTGTCTTCCGTCGCTTCCCCATATCGTTCTTCAAAAAGTTTTAAATCTCCCGTTGTTAAAATAATCGGTTTCCATTGTTGTTGAACCCCTGAAGGAGAATCTAACAACAAATTTTGATTCACATCAATAAAACGAGCAATATTTTCTGCCCGTTCTACATAACGATTTAACCAGTAAATAGAATCTGCAACACGACTTAACATATTAAAAAGGGTTGACTGTTGACCGTTGACTGTTTGAAAAATTTGTGAAATTCACCCTGATTGATCATCCAGATTTATTCACACAAAACCCAAGTATCCTTACTGCCGCCACCTTGAGAAGAATTAACCACTAATGATCCTTTTTTCATCGCCACACGGGTTAATCCTCCGGGGTGAACATAGATATCTTCACCATATAAAATATAAGGTCTTAAATCAACATGGCATCCTTCAAATTTATCTCCTAATAAAGTGGGAACCCTAGATAATGATAAGGTTGGTTGAGCAATATAATTTCGCGGATTAGCTTTGATTTTTTCTGCAAATTCCAGGCGTTGTTCTGGGGTTGATTGGGGGCCGACTAACATTCCATATCCTCCCGCTTCATTCGCTGCTTTAACCACTAATTGATCGAGATGATTCACAACATAATCAAGTTGTTTCGGTTCCCAACATAAATAGGTGGGAACATTCGATAAAATTTGTTCTTCTCCTAAATAATATTGAATCATTTGGGGAACATAAGCATAAATAACTTTATCATCTGCTACTCCAGTTCCTAACGCATTCGCCAGCGCAACTCGACCATTACGATACACTTCTGTTAACCCAGGAACGCCTAACATTGACTCAGGATTAAAGGTTAACGGGTCAATAAAGGTGTCATCAATTCGGCGATAAATTACATCCACCCGTTTTAATCCTTTAGTGGTTCGCATTTGCACATAGCCATCACTCACCACTAAATCCCGTCCTTCTACTAATTCCACCCCCATTTGTTGCGCTAAAAAAGAGTGTTCAAAGTAGGCAGAATTATACATTCCAGGTGTTAGCACAACAACCGTCGGATCGCTAAGATGATCTCCCGCCAAATTGAGTAAGCTATCTAATAAATGACTGGGATATTCATCCACAGGTTGAATCCCTAATTTAGCAAAAACTTGAGGAAAGGTTGTTTTCATCACTCGGCGATTTTCCAACACATAGGAAACCCCGGAAGGACAGCGTAAGTTATCCTCAAGAACGTACCATTGACCATCTCGATCTCGCACTAAATCTGTCCCGGTAATATGACACCAAATGCTTTTTGGGGGTTTTAAACCCATACAAGGTTTGAGAAATCCTTTAGAAGAATTAATTAATTTCTCAGAAATAACACCATCTTTGATGATTTTTTGTTCACCATAAATATCGCCGATAAATAAATTGAGCGCGTGGATTCGTTGCTTTAATCCTTTTTCTAGCCAAGCCCATTCTGAAGCAGGAACAATGCGGGGAATTAAGTCAAAAGGCAAGATTCGTTCTGTCCCTTGACTATCATTATAAACGTTAAAAGTTGCTCCCAATTTCATCATCGCTGTTTTAGCCGCTTCCTGTCGGATTTCTAAATCCCCTGGAGACAGAGAATTAACCCGATCAATTAACGGTGCTGCGTAGGGTCGGGGTTGTCCTTTCGCAACAAAAAGTTCATCGTAGAATTCACCTGGATCGTAGGATTGAAATCGCACAGTCTTTTATCCCTATTTCCTTAAATATGATGACGTTTTTATTCGAGTTGGAAAATTCTTCTGGTTCCTGTTTTTTGGGATCACTCAGAGCGTTCACCACTCAAATAAAAAGACTATCCTTGAGATATAAAAGTTTGAGAGAACGTATAACTGTAACTTGTGATACCAATTCTAAAACAATCTATAACAATCTGCTTCCCTTGATTGACCTAAACTCTCAATTGAGCTTCAGTCCTTGCGGTTGTGTGTTCTTTCCTAGCTTGACCTGGCTTTTTATCCTCTGGAAACATAACCCCTACGGGTAAGAATTTTCATCAAACCTAATTGATCTTCAAGTCTTCCTGAAGACATCTTGTTTTCTTTCCAGAATATTCTCTAAAATAGACCTGATCTAATTATCAAGCAATTGTTTCCTTCTAATCTAAAAATATCGTTAAGATTTTTGCCAAGTTTTGTAATTTTACTTTATCAGAATCAATGTTAAACCATCAAAACCATAAAACCCCGTTAACTTATGAAGGGACGTATCTTTGTCCGATTTGTCGGTGTGGTCAGATTCATAACCTCACTTTAATGGAGGCTATGGGGTGTGATCTCTGTCATCACATTTTTACGATTAACTTAGAAAAACAAATTTTAAAAATGGTGGATCGAGAACCTAGTTTAACTTGGCGTTGGACAGGAAATACCTGGAAAGGCGAACATTTAGGAAATCTTGAATTAAGTTGGATTTATTGGCTAATTGCTCTTAGTTTTGTTCTGTTTCCTCCGAGTTTAATTGCTTTATCTGGCTTTATTTTTCCTCCGGTTTCTGGTAGTGCTTGGAGTGTATTTCCTCTGATTTGGACAACTTTATCATTTTTACTTCATCTATTAATCTTATTATGGTTAATGGCTGAAGCTTATCAATTTCCAGTTATTTTGTTCTTTAAAACTCAATTTCGACGTTTATTTAATCTCAGTTAATCCTAATTTTATGAAGCCCAAAAGGGCTTCTATTTTTTAATCTTAAATTCATCCTAAATCAGGTAAATTTTTAACAATTTTAACTGTTTCTAAACTAACGGTTATCACTTGACCGATTAACCGCACAATATATTGTTCATCGTCTAAACGGTTCGGATCATTTACAATTCCACTGCGTTTATCAATTTTAACTTGATATTGATCAATAATCCAATCTAACGCCGAACGATTTCCTAAGCGATATTCAAACACTTCAGGAGGTATCCCGCTTAAGGTGAGAAACTCATTATAAATAATTTGGGTTTTGTCTTTACTGAGTTTTATTTTTTGGACTCGCCAATTTAACGGAACTTGATCATTTTCAATAAATTTAAGGTTATATTCGGGTTGTTGTTCATAGTTAAGATGCAAATCTGCTAATTGTTGTCCTGCATTTACAAACCCTCGAAAATCGGGTGCGTAGGGAATGCGAGGAAGTTCTCGTTTAAGGTTGGCGGCGTAGCGTTCTCGATAGGTGGGATGATGCAATAATCCATAGGTATAATAGAAGATATCCCATTTTGTAATCGTCTGATCTTGGTAATAATTTCTAAATTGTTCCAGTGACCAGTCAGTGATATTTTCTTTTCGGTTTGTTCCGTCTTTTTCGTAAGTGTAGAATGGGAAACATTGAGCTTTTTCAAAAGCAAAGTCTAAAGCAATAATAAATTGACTGATAAAACAACCAAATCCTTTTCTATCACCAACGCCAGCAATAGAAATAATCAAATTTTCTTTTTCAGTTTCAGGTGTAGGGAATATTAAAGAAAATTTACCGGGGCTATCATTTAAACCATCTGCAAAATAAAGACGAGAACTTACGAATGGACGATAAAGTGATTGTCTTATTCTGGTTTGAGAAAATTCTAGGAACTTTCCTGATTTTAAATCTTTTTTTAAATCTCTGCTCCAGTTAATTTTATGATCATCACAAATTACAAAATTATCTACGTCAACTGATTTATCGCTGCGATCCCGCCATTTCCTAACTTGTTCGTTATAAGTGGAAATCATGCGTTGAATATGGGTTACTAATTCATCAGAATTAAAATTATAAACCCAAGCATCTCTATTTGTACTAACTCCTAAACTAAACATCTTAAAAATTATCGCATTATCATGATTTTTAGAAAGTTTAGCTTCTTTATTCCCTATCTGAATAAATATATCAAAATCATTTTTTAATCCTTCGTTTAACCAATTATTCTTTTTATCAGGGTTTATTAATTGCCATTTAATCGTATCCCATTGCTGGTGTTGGTTTAAATAATTAAATTTTTCTTCCTTTCTCAAAAATTCACTAACACTAGCATAATAAATTTTTGTATTCTTAGACTGATTAAATCTATTTTTTCTAATAAAAATGTTAATGCTGACTCCAACTTTAATGTCGAAAACGTTATGAATACTTTTTGATGGGTCTGTATTCTTTCTAAGATTCCCTCCTAAATCAATAATATAAATTAAATCAAAATCTTTTTCTAAGTGTTTTCTCATGCCATCAAAAGCAAGATCATTAATAAAACTATTATTCGTTACAAAAGCAACTATTCCTTCATCTACTATTCTATCCGAAGCCCAACGAATTGCTTTGACGTAAGGATCAAAAAGAAATCTTTTTAATGTCGCTTTTGAATCTTTAGCGTAAGTTGCAGCAATTCGATCATCAATTCCCGTTTTATCTTTATTACTATGTTTTTGGTTCTTATTATTATCATTTTCATTCAATTGAGACGCATTATAAGGTGGATTTCCAATAATTACAAAAATCGGTGAACTTCTTTGACGTTGAACTCTAGCGGTATTTTCTGGGGTAAATAACGATAACTGTTGAACCTGTTGATCTGAAAAGGTATCAACTAAACAAATCCCTTCAAAAGGTTTATAAGTTCCCGTTGCTTCAAAATATTGATGCTCAATATTCATCGCAGCAATATAATAAGGTAATAACATCACCTCATTGCAGTGTAATTCATGTTCATATTTATAAGGAAGGGCTGTTTTTCTAATTTCCTGCATTACCCGTAAAATAAAATTTCCCGTCCCCACAAAGGGATCAAGAATATGCACTCCCTGATCATTTAACGACTTGCCAAACTCTTTTTGTAGGATATCCTCAACACTTTTTACCATAAAATTAACAATGGGTTGAGGGGTGTAAACAATTCCATGAGTATCGGCAACTTTCACCGCAAACCCTTGAAAAAATTTCTCATAAACCGTATTCAAAAAATGCTGTTTCTCGCTATAATCATTAATGGTTTGGGCTGCATCTTCTAACGCCCGATAAAAATAATCTACTTCCCCTAAAAAATGATCTCGACTAAAAGATTTAGACGTTAACACTTGAATTACCTTTTCAATTTCTACCGCAATAATATTGCGACGGGTGAAATCAGGATTATCAAAAATTCGTCTAAAAATTCGTTCCGTCAGCAGATGTTGAATTAACATTTCTTCCACCGCCGCCTCGGAAAGATTCGGGTTAATAGCTTGACGGCAAATGTCCGTAAAATGAGTAAAGGCTTGAATAAAATTGGCGTTAGTTTTGCGTTGAGTTGCGATTAAATTAATCAATTTAGTTGATAAATCTTGAACTCGTCCCCCAAATTCGGCGGCGGCGGTTTCCCATTGAGCGATCGCAGGCGTTCGATATTCAAAAAATAACTTTAAGGTATCGACTAAAATTTGAGGTTTTGTGATATCTTCATCACAGATTTGTTTTCCGCCTTGCCATAAAATCGCCCGTTCAGGAGCTTGAAAAATAATGTTATCTTGAGGATATCCAACGGCAAATTTTTGTTTAACTTCTCGGTCTAATTTATCATGACTATCTTTCGCTTCCCAAATACCATATCGAATACTTCCATCCCGAACTAAAGCACCATCTACGCGAATGCGTTTCCCTGTGGTTAATTTAATTTCTTTTTCAGGAATTAAGGTTAAATCAAATTGTTGACAACAAGCTTTTAAGAGGTCTGCAAAGGCATCTTTCACCGCTAATTCATGGGAAACCCCCAATTTTGCAAACTGTTGTAAAGCGTGATAATAAGCTTTAACAGGTTTATGGGTGGGTTTCAAGTTTAGCATTGTCATAAAAAACAAACCCTGAGACTATCTCTGTTCATTATCTCATCTTAAACTCTAAAAAAATATTAGATTTAATAAAAATTATTCTTTAACCGATTCACAGCTTACTGCGAAGCACTGAGCCCGTCGAAGTGTTCCCTGTTCTAATAGCTCGGAACATTATAGAATCAGTAACCCATAATATTTTAGCGACAAGAAGCTACTATATTAACTTTAATTTCAACATTGAGTTTCCGACGAAGAACATCAAAAATAGCCGTTAAATTGTCCATCGTTGGATTACCTTTTGCAGATAACATTCTGTGTAAACTTTTGCTGGGTTTTGAGGTTTCAAGAGCTAGTTCTTCAAAACCGATTGTTGCATTAACTAGATCCCTCAATATTAATCGGGAAACTTCAGGTTCTCCATTCAAAAATAGAGAGACTGCTTCATCAAATAAAGCCATCGCAAAATCAGGTTCTCTTTGAACTCGTGCAGTAATTGTTTCTTTAAAATCTCTACTAATTTCTACCATATTTACCTCTCTTTTTATTTTTATGCCTCTTTTGAGCTTTTTCTTGATTTAAAATTTGTTTTTTTCTGTGTTTGTATTCTTGATATAAATTTTTAGCATTCTCAATATCTGATTGTTGTGTTTTTTTGTTCCTCCCCCAAATAAAATTATGAGTTCTTGACCTTGTTGGACAAGATAAATTCGATATCCAGAGCCATAATCAATTTTTAATTCACCAATACCATCAAACCATTTAATATTTGATGTATTACCTAACTCTAAGCGAACGATAGCAGTTGATACTTTAGTCGCAGCATAAATATCTAAAGTATCAAACCACTCTTGGTAAGGGCTTGAACCATCTTCTCTAAGGTATTCTTGAACTTTCATACTTAGAACCATAGTAACTTATATGTTACTCTGAGTCAAGTTAGGTTAGAACTAAATATTAACTATGCAGAAACCGGGTTTTTCTCAAGGGTTTGTATTCTCCCAAACTTCCCTAAAAAAACCCGATTTCTCTACCCTTAATACTCTCGACCCTTCACACTCACTAACCCTTCGGAATCTAAAATCTCTCCTTCGGTATAATAGCCTGCGGCTTTTTTCGCTTCTATTTCAACCTTGGCATCCGCCGGAATTAAATCATCAGGAATAGGAACCCGTTTCACTACTTCAATTCCCGAATTGACAATGGCATTATATTTCATATTACTCATGGAAACTAAGCGATCAATTCGAGTAATTCCTAACCAATGTAATACATCCGGCATTAACTCTTGAAACCGCATATCTTGAACTCCAGCAACACATTCTGTCCGTTCAAAATAAGCGTCTGCGCGATCGCCTCCCGTTTGACGTTTGCGGGCATTATAAACTAAAAACTTAGTGACTTCTCCTAATGCTCGTCCTTCTTTTCGATAATATACAATTACCCCGGCACCGCCTTCTTGGGCTGTTTTAATACATTCTTCAATGCCATGTACTAAATAAGGGCGACAGGTACAAATATCAGACCCAAAAACATCCGATCCATTACATTCATCATGGACTCGAACGGCTAAAGGACGATCGAGGTCAGTAATGGCTGCAATATCTCCCACAATATAAACGGTAACGCCACCAATAGGGGGTAAAAACACTTGTAAATCAGGACGGGTAATTAACTCAGGAAACATCCCCCCAGTTTGTTCAAATAAAGCTTGACGTAAATCGCTTTCTGTCACCTTTAAACGATGGGCAACTCCGGGTAAATACCAGACAGGTTCAATAGCAGCTTTTGTAACCACTAAATCCCCATTTTCTTTCATGATTTCCCCATCTAATTTTAACCGTCCTTTAGTGGCTGCCTCGTATAATTCCGGCATATTAATATGGGCTTTTGTAATCGCAATGGTGGGGCGAATATCATAGCCTTTTTCAAAATAGTCGGTAAATACATCCCCAACCACAGCCCCAAAGGGATCAAGGGCGACAATTTTATCAGGATCAGCCCAACTGGGATAGGGGCCAATATTGACAATGGGGGAAGTATTGGTTAAGTCAGCGCGATGGTCGGTTTTCAGGCTTCCCTGAACCACTGCTAAGGCGCGATAAATGGCATAAGAACCCGAATGGGTGCCAATCACGTTCCGATGAGTTGGATCGGTTAAAGTTCCAATTAACGGGCCCCGTTTAAGGGGATCGGCGTTTCCCCAATGAATGGGGATCGGTTTGGCGCCGTAGGGGGTGGGATGAGAAGTTAGAACAATATGCCTAGGTTTGGAATCTCGCTTTTCGTTCGCCATTGCTGTATCCATGCTTGAGGTTATCTTATTATTGGCATAGGGAAGGGGGAATTACGAATTACGAATTACGAATTACGAATGGGGAATTACGAATGGGGAATCTGTCAATAATTATGTTGGGTTACTGAATCAAAATAATAATAATAAATCCTTATTAGTAAGGGTGGGATAATCCTCCCATGGCTGTTTCATGGTACAGGCAAAAACCTCTGTGACCTCTCCCCCAACCCCTATCCTGCAAGGAGAGGGGAGAATTTTTGTTACTCTTAAATAAGAAGTTTGATTTAATAATATTAATTACTCCCCCTTCCCTTGCAGGGAAGGGGGCTGGGGGGTTAGGTTTTAGGGTTGGCAATGGAAAATGAAACAGCCCTAGAGGATAATCCCGCCCCTACGCAGGATAACCAATTAAACGCCGCCTCCAACAATGGTGACAATTTCTAAGATGTCTCCTGATTTTATTTCAGTTTGATCCCAAAATTGACGATGGAGAATTTCACCGTTATATTCTACAGCAATTAACCGGGGATTTAAACCTTGCTGTTCTAAAAATTGGGGAAGTGTCAAACCCGCAGAACAGGTTTTTAATTCTCCATTAATTTTGAGGGTAATGGTTTCAGCCATGATATCAATTTAGGGTTATTTTGGTAAAACTTTATAGGATTTTAGGTTTCTAAAACGATTGAGTTGAGACAGGAAATATTGAGTGACTAAAGTGGGTTGTTCTGCATTCATAATTGAACGAACAACGGCAATGCGATCGCAACCTGCCGCCATAACCTCATCCAAATTATTCATATCAATTCCTCCAATGGCAAACCAAGGAATAATTGAATTTTTAACCGCATGACGAACATATTCTAAGCCTGCTGCGGGTCTTCCCGCCTTGGTTGGGGTTTGATAAACAGGCCCGACTCCAATATAATCTGCTCCTTCTTGAATTGCCCGTTTGAGATCTTCAGGACTATGGGTTGATCGACCGATTAATCGTTGGGGGCCAAGGATTTGTCGAGCTAATTCAATCGGAATATCATTTTGCCCTAAATGAACACCATCAGCATCAACGGCGACCGCAATATCAACCCGATCATTAACTAAAAATAAGGCATTATAACGATGACACAATTGAGATAATTTTTGAGCCGTTTTCAGTCGAGTGTCATCATCGGAGGTTTTATCTCGATATTGAACTAAAGTTAATCCTCCTTGTAACGCTGCTTCCACAATTGATAATAACCGTTCTCCAGGGGAAGTGACTAAATAAAGATAGGAATTGAGTAAAAGTTTTTGACGATCATGGGCGAGTAAACGCGTTTCTAAGGTATACACTTGATAACGCATTTGTTTAAAGGTTTTTCCCATATCTGGATGATATAATTTCCCGTATTCTTCCAGAACTCGTAACGCTTCTTGAATGCGGCAGAAATTGGCTTGTAATAATTGTTCAATTCCTGAACGTTGTTCTTCTTGGGGATGGGTTAATTCTGTACCCGGATCATCGTTTGTATTGCGATAAGAACGCAGATTCGTTGTATGCCAACGGGCAACTTCTTGGCGCAGATGTTTACATTCTTCTGCGAGTTCTCCGCTACTAAGTCCAAACCGACACCATTCTTCAATAATTCTCAACCCTTCACGGGTGCGGTCTAAGTTGGCATCTAAAATCCGATATAAAATCGGTTGTGCCAAGGGACTGTATTGTTCCTCCATCAATCTTCCTCAATCAGTGCTTAATGGTCAAATCCAAGATATAATGTTCGTCAATTTACAACTGACCCTCGGTGCGTCAAAACAAAGTTCAAAATTCTTAATAGCCAAAAAGTTAAATTTAAGGCAAAATTAAGGCTGGTTTGACACCACTGAAATTTTAACAGACTCCCCAAAAGAAGTCCTCACACAAGCGCGTAGCGGAGTGGGGATGAATTTTGGGAAAACAAAAAAGTGCGATTAGCACTTGACAATCCTAAACTGTGATTGTTAGTATTACCTTATCGTAAACATAATTTCTGGTAAGATGCTGAAGACGGTCAAAGTCAGAATCTATCCTACAGTTCAACAACAAGAGTTATTAGCTCAGGCTTTTGGCTCGGTTCGTTGGTTGTGGAATCGTTTTTTGGACTTAACTAATCAAACTTACAAGCAAACCGGAAAAGGATTATCACGTTACGATTTACAAAAACAATTGCCCGATCTCAAAAAAGAATATGAATGGTTAAAAAATACCTATAGCCAGTGTTTACAAGTTGTTTGCTTAAACCTCAGTCGAGCATTTATCAACTTCTTTGAAAGACGTGCAGATTATCCCCGATTCAAATCTAAACACGGGAAGCAATCTTTGTCTTATCCTCAAAATACCAAAATCAGTGGTGACACAATATCGTTTCCTAAGATTGGTGAAATATTTGCTAAAATTCATCGTCCGATAGAGGGAGCGATTAAAACCGTAACTATCACCAAAAATCAGTGTAATCAATATTATGCTTCTGTTTTATTTGAGGATGGAAAAGAGATTCCCAATCCTTCATCTGAAGGGAAAACGATTGGTTTAGATATGGGATTAAATGATTTCTGTATCACCTCAGATGGTAGTAAATTTGCTAATCCCAAATGGTTGAAAAAGCATGAGCGAAACCTCAAGAT
>NZ_JBJUDF010000306.1:0-34064 GCF_046067725.1 Planktothrix sp. | reverse complement strand
ACATTTATTTGGTTTTTGTGCAACCTCTATCTATATCAATTAAATCGTATTCGCTACCGCTCATGCTTTTATTTTGTCGTGATTCATCTCACCGCCAAGCTGACGCGCTCGGCGGGAGTCCTCTCACGACGATTAAGATAGGGTTTGGCGTCAGAGCTCAGATACAATCCTGAATATTGACCAGGGGTGATGGAGCATCGGGCGAAAATGTATTGTTTTTGCGCCTGTTTGTTGTTCTCTATTTCCCGTTTATTGTTTCCTGTATGGATGCCCCCAAATCTAGCCTTTACCAAATCTTTACACAAGAGAATTTAAAGCTTTACAAAAAGTCCTAGAATCCAAATCTCGTTGTCGGGTAAAATCTAAGAATTCAAAATCACATTACATCTTACTCTTCGAGTAGTAGACCCTGATTCCTCTATTACATACATTTTTTATAGATCAGCGATAGCTCAAAGCTAAATTTCTCAATCAAAAAACGGTTGGCACAATCGAGAGAGTCTAACGGAAACAAAAGTTCACTGCTGGATAGAAGTGGCAAGCTCAACTTGAACCAATGGCTTAGTTGATCTTGGTTATATAACGTAGACTCAACTTGGGTTCCAATAAAAAGTTAATTTTACTATTGTTTAGGACAGGACATAAAAACCCTATGGCTAACGACATCAACATCCTTAATCTTCCCATTAATAATATCTCCAAAACCCAACTTCTTAAACGGTTAGGTTCCAGAGGGGGTGTCGTTTTTACCCCGAATGTCGATCACTTAATGAAATTACAGAAAGACCCGGAATTTTATGATATTTATCAAGCTTCAAACTATCGGGTTTGTGATAGTAAGATCTTGATGTATGCTTCTAAATTTTTAGGTCAGCCTATCCCAGAAAAAATTTCTGGCTCTGATTTATTCCCAGCCTTCTATGATTATTATAAAAATCATGAAAAAGTAACAATTTTTTTGATGGGAGCCGCTGAAGGAGTCGCTCAACGAGCTCAGGAAAATATTAATAAAAAGGTGGGGCGAAAAATGATTATCGAGTCTTATTCCCCTCCCTTTGGCTTTGAAAAAGATGAGGTAGAATGTCAACGAATTATTGATCGCATTAATCAATCTGGTGCTACTGTATTAGCCATTGGTGTTGGTGCTCCCAAACAAGAAAAGTGGATTGCTAAATATCGGAATAAACTCAAAGATATCAAAGTCTTTTTAGCCATTGGTGCAACCATTGACTTTGAAGCTGGAGAAAAAGGTCGCTCCCCAAAATGGATGAGTGATATGGGGGTGGAATGGTTGTATCGTTTGCTGTCTGAACCCAAACGCTTATGGAAACGGTATTTGGTTGAGGATCTACCCTTCTTCTGGTTATTACTATTACAGAAGTTAAGACTCTATACACCTCCATTTTTTACGCGAGAAGAATTTATTAATTGGGAGTCTCCCCGGTTAGGGCAAATCTTACAAAAAGCTGGGTTACTGTCCGTTGATCAAGTCCAGATTATTGTAGAACGACAAAAACAAGAACCCGGTAAACGATTTGGTGATTTTGCCGTTGAATTGGGATGGTTAGAACAAGATACCATTGATTTCTTTGCCGATTATTTACCGCAGTTAGGGTTATCAAAACAGCGATATCCTTTAGGTTATTATCTCTATAAAGCTAAATTGCTCAATGAATCCCAAATTGATTTGATTCTGCAAGAACAAAATGAATTAAAACTCCAGTTTGGGGAAATTGCGGTGATGAAAGGCTTGGTGAAGCAGGAAACCGTAGATACGGTATTGGATTATTTAACCCAACAAGAATTTATTAATTGGGAGTCCCCCTTCTTGGGTGAAATCTTACGAAAAGCTGGGTTACTGTCGGGTGATCAAGTTCACGCTATTTTACAACGACAAAAACAAGAACCGGGTAAACGATTTGGGGATTTTGTTGTTGAGTTAGGATGGTTGGAACAAGACACCATTGATTTTTTTGCTGATTATTTACCGCAGTTGGAACAGAGCCAACATCGGCATCCCTTGGGTTACTACCTCTGCAAAGCTAAATTGTTAGATGAATCTCAAATTAATTTAATTCTGGAACAACAAGAAGAATTAAAACTCCGATTTGGGGAAATTGCGGTGATCAAAGGGTGGGTCAAACAGCAAACCCTGGATACGGTACTGGATTATTTAACCCAAGAATTTGAAAATTCTATAGCTGCATAAATCCTTAAGTTTCTGTTTTGTCCTTCTGGCTCGTTGAGATAGGATACGCTATCATCTTGACGAGTCTTTTTTTGATCTATCTTGGATTGGCAGATAAAGCGTATCTCGTTGTTGATAGGGACGTCCCAAGGAAGCGATCGCATTTTGTAAGGTTTCAGGTTCCATACAAGTTCCTCCTTTGGCTCCGGCCATAGTGGTGATGTGTTCTTCCATTAACGTGCCCCCGATATCATTACATCCCCATCGCAGCGCTTCTGTAGCGCCGTCTAAACCCAATTTGACCCAACTGGGTTGATGGTTTGGAATATAATGACCGAGGAAAATTCGAGCCACAGCCGTTAATAATAACGTATCCCCTAAAATCGGTTGATCCCGTCCCACTCGTCGGCGCAAGGGAGTCGGAGCATTTTCTCCGACAAAAGGTAACACAATAAATTCTGTAATTTTAGCCAAATAATTCTGTTCGAGTGCCTTTTTTTGCAGCGATCGCAACTGTTGTAAATGCAGCATTTGCTGTTGGGGAGTTTCAATATGACCCGATAGCAGGGTGCTGGTGGTAGGAAGACCGAGACGATGGGCCGTTGTCACAATTTCTAACCAAGTCGCAGTCTTAATTTTTTCAGGACAGATGATTTTCCGCACCGAATCGTCTAAAATTTCCGCAGCCGTTCCAGGCATTGAACCGACTCCCGCATCACGGAATGCCATCAGGACATCGGCGTAACTGATCTGATCTTCTCTGGCAATAAATTGAACTTCTTGAGGAGAAAAGGCATGAAGATGGAGGTGAGGAAACTGAGTTTTAATCGTTTGAACTAAATGCAGATAGTAGGGTAAGGATTTCCCGTTCATTTTCGCGGCTGGGTTTAACCCTCCCTGCATACAAATTTCCGTCGCTCCGCGTTGCACTGCGTCAGCCGTTTTTTCTAAAATTTGATGGATTTCTAACCCGAACGCTCCTTCCTCTGCTGCATCCCGGCGAAAGGCACAGAAACTACAATGTTGTTCACAGATATTTGTAAAATTAATATTGCGGTTAATCACATAAGTTACAGTTTCTCCCGCTTGTTGAGAACGTAAAATATCACTAACTCTGCGAATTTTCTCCACTTTTTCAGGATCGGTTTGCTTCAGTAAAACCACTCCTTCCTCTAGGGATAAATCATCACCAACCAGGACTCGGTTAAGAATGGTATCAACAATTAAATTTAGTGTCATAAATTGAGCAATATAAGAAGAAGTGACGTTTATCGTTCTGGACAGTCGAGCCGGGTCAAACAGAAATCAATCAATTTTCTGTAGGGTTCCCAACTCGCTAATTGGTTCCAGAATTTTGCTGTTTACCTTGAGAAGATCGCCATGAACAAGTTGTTATTCTTTCAAAAATGGTTTTTTTTCTTGAAACCCTTTGATATTTTAACGGTGGGTAGTGGGGTGTTGCAAGTTTCCCTCAGCTTGGGAATCAGTTGGTTTCTGCTTCATGCACTGCCTTTCAATTTTCTGTTCGGACAATCTACATTAACATTAGCGCAAACTAGCAGCCAGCCGAATGTTAATGCTTTATTTCTAACGGGTATTGAGCAATTTCGTCAAGGGTTATTTCCTGAAGCTTTAGCAACGTTTCAAACCGTTTTAGAACAACAACAAAAACAAGGAAATCCGGCTGAAATCGCTGAAACCCTGAATTATATTGGTGAAGTGTATAGTAATTTAGGCAATGATAGCGAAGCTTTAAAGGTTTTACAACAAGCTCTCAATTTTTATCGACAACTAAATCAAAAAGCCGCAACTCCGAACCCAGCGTATCAAAAGGGAATTAGTCGCAGTTTAAATTTAATTGGATTTGTCTATCGCAATCAAAATCAAGTTTCAGAAGCGTTGAAATTACATCAAGAAGCATTGCAAATTGCTCAGTTAATTAATGATCCGGTAAATATTGGCGAATCATTACATAATTTAGCCTCTAATTATACCACATTAAAACAATATGATCAAGCCTTAAAATTGTATCAACAAGCCCGAACAATTCGGGAACAAGTTGGAGATAAACGGGATCTCAGTCGCACGTTAAATAATTTAGCGGCTTTGTATTTAATTCAGGGGGATAATCAAAAAGCACTAGAGATTTATCAACAAGCATTAGCCCTGCGTCGGCAAATTGGAGATCAAGCTGGAGTGGGTCGATTATTGAGTAATATGGGGCTATTGTATCGTCAGTTAGGAGATCAAGGTCAAGCCTTAGTTTATTTGAAACAAGCCTCAGAATTAATGACCCGAATTGAAGATCATTCAAGTGCTGCAAAAATCTATAATTTAATCGGTGCAATTCATGAAAATTCAAAACAAACTGAACAAGCTTTAATCTCTTATCAAAAAGCGATTGAATTATCAAAATTAGCCAATGATCAAGACAATTTAACGACAGCCTTTAATAATTTGGCAACGGTTTATTATCGTCAAGGTCAATATTCCGAAGCTTTAGAAGCTTACCAACGTGCCTTATCGGTTTATAAAACCCTCAATAATCAGGTTGAAATTGGCACAACGTTAAATCTTATTGGAGAGATTTATGAGCGTTTAGGAAATTATCCCCAAGCTTTACAAACGTGGAAAGAAGCTTTAGCAATTCTTCAACAAACCGGAAACCAAAAAGCCATTCAAGAAACCCAACGGAGTATTGACTCGTTGCAGAAAAAACAACAAGGAGGGGTCTAGGGAAACCGGATATAAAAAGAGAAAATCATTGAGTAGAGATGCCTTAAACACAGGATTAATAGGTGCATCTCTACCCCTTAATTTTATTAATTTTTTTCCACAACAATCCGGTTAAATTTTGATCAGATTTTTTTTGATAATTTAAATCAATATTTAAACTTTAAAAATGAACTTAATTTAACTTGATCTTTGCCATTTCTTTTGGATTCATATAAAGCTTCATCTGCGGCTAAAAATAAAGTGTCTATATCCTCCGTATCCACACCCGGAATTGTACTAGCAACACCAATACTAATCGTAACAATAGGTTGAGAACGATTGGGCAATTGTTCGGTCTTAAAGGGTAGAGCTAAACTTTTTAGGTTTTCTCGGATAGAGTCCGCAATATAGAGGGCGCCTTGAGCATCAGTTTTAGGAAGAATAATCACAAATTCTTCACCTCCATAACGAGCCACTAAATCCCCAGGACGTTGAACCACATTACGAATCGCTTGAGCAACATTTTTTAAACATTGATCCCCCGCTTGATGGCCATAAGTATCATTATAAATTTTAAAATAATCAATATCACATAACACTAAAGATAAGGGGGAAATTTCCCGCATCATGCGTTTCCACTCAACGATAATACAATGATCAAATTGTCTACGGTTTGCCACTTCTGTCAGAGGATCAACATAAACTAAAGCTTTTAAAACTTGATTTTCCTGTTGTAATTGTTGTAATTTATGAGCATTGGGTAGATTTTCGTTTAAGAGTTTCCAGTTAAAATAAAGCCGATACAGTTCACAGGAGGATAAACAACCATTTCCTTGTAAATTAACTAACCCTAAACTAGATAATTGATAGGCAATCATAGGTTCTAATTGAATACTTTCTGTCGCCGTTCCTACCCGTTTCATCGCCAGAGCTAGTTCAGGTTTTTGTTGAAGGATTAACCACAGAGATTGCAAATGATCTTGATAAATTCCCGTTAAGGTTGGAGCGGTTTTTAATAAATCATCGAAGGTAATAAGATTAGAGCCTAAGTGATAAAGTGCTAGATGCACTAAATAGGGATGTCCTCCCACCAAATTGGTCAATTTTTGAATTTCATGAGCTTTTAAATTGAGTTGATAACGTTCTGCTAAGTCCTGAACTTGTTCAAGGGTAAATATCGGTAATTCAATGGCCAACCCAATATTAAATGGAGATTGATGAATATTTAAAGATACAGAAACTTCTGTAGATTGTACTAGAATAAAGTGAATTTTCTGCCAAATTTTAGTTTGTCTTCCTTGCTCATACCAAAATCGAATTAATGGCAGGAAATCTTGACTAATATTTTGATATTCAAAAACCCGATTTAGTTCATTAAATGACAGAACAATCGAGGAATCAATAGTCGGAAAAATATAACTTTCTAAATACAGCGTGCAACTGATTTTATTGCCAACTTCATCATCCCAATAATCATTTAAGTTGGGTTCAATATTCAATTGTCGAGCAATATTGATACACAACCACTTAAAAAATTTTTGAGGATTCTCAAAAATAGCGGTGTCCGTTTGTAAAAAATCAATTGAAACTGTCCGATATCCCAACGTTTCCGCATGGTGCAACAGTCTTAAAATCAAAGAGCTTTTCCCCATTTTTTTAGGAGCTTTCAGTCGCATTAAGCTGCCCTTTTTTTGAATTTCTGCATAAGCTAAATTTTCACAGGGAAAACGTTGAATATAAAAGTTAGAATCTAAGGAGATCGGGCCATCAGGAAATTCTCTAGTATCTGGACACAAAAATGTAGAATTTAAAGGCATAATAATAGATGATTAATTAATCGGTTTTTTATGATTTTTTGAGAAATCGACTTGTTTTCAAGTTAAGCTTTATTCCCCCTCTTTTGAATGATTTGATCAGCATTAACAATATCATTTTGGTTTGATGGGTTCATTTTCAAGGTGAGTTGAAGGTTTCAAGTTGGAAGTTGTTAATCCTTGGGGTATTCACGAGGGTAAGATTAAACCCATGTCCTCAATTGTGTTCAACACTCTTGTCTGATTTAGGACACAGGGTTGTCATCAGGGAATTTATTTTAGAATAGGCTACTATTACTATAGATCTTCGCCACCTTAAATTCAACAAATGTTTTCAAGATTGACATAGAAGAATAGAGCGAACTGAACCTACAATGAGTTTTAATTCAGGTTAACAAATGTAAATTCAACGACTGCGGTGTTCAAAGTTCAAAAGATTTTCCTCTCCGGTCAGGAAAGAAAGTCAGAAGCCTAGATTTCATCTGAATAAGGTCAAAACATCAAACCTGCTTTTAAAGCTCAGGATATGCCATTTTATAAGGGTTGATAATCTGATCAAATTCTTCACTAGAAATATAGCCTAATTCCAGGCAAACTTCTTTTAAGGTTTGATCTTTTTCCAGGGCAATATGAGCTACATTTGCTGCATTATCATAGCCAATTTTAGGAGCTAATGCTGTCACTAACATTAAAGATTGTTCAACATAACTCTCTATTTTTTTGCGATTAACTTGTAACCCTTTTAACAAGAAATCGGTAAAATTACAGCAACTATCGGATAAAATAGCGATTGATTGTAAGAAATTAAAAATCATCATCGGTTTGAAGACATTTAATTCAAAATGCCCTTGGGAACCTGCCACACTAATCGCTGTATCATAGCCAATGACTTGTGCGGCTACCATTGTCATGGCTTCACATTGGGTCGGGTTGACTTTCCCCGGCATAATCGACGAACCGGGTTCATTTTCAGGTAAAATTAATTCTCCTAAACCACAACGAGGCCCACTACCTAAAAACCGAATATCATTGGCAATTTTCATTAAAGAACAAGCTAAGGTTTTTAAGGCTCCACTTGCCATTACTAAGCCATCATGAGCCGCCATCGCTGCAAATTTATTGGGAGCCGAAATAAAAGGTAATCCCGTTAATTGACTAATTTGATCAGATACGTTTTCGGCAAATCCTTTAGGAGCATTTAATCCGGTGCCAACGGCTGTTCCCCCAATGGCTAATTCATATAAATCCGGTAAAATTAGATTAATTCGCTTTAAATCCGCATCTAATTGAGCGACATAACCAGAGAATTCTTGACCTAATGTTAAAGGCACAGCATCTTGTAAATGGGTTCTGCCAATTTTGACAATATCGGCAAATTCTTCGGCTTTTCTTTGTAACTCATCCCGCATTTTTTTGACGCTAGGAATTAATCGTTTGCTGACAGCAATTGCAGCCGCAATGTGCATCGCTGTCGGAAATGTATCGTTAGAAGATTGCGACATATTAACATGATCATTGGGGTGAATTGGATTTTTACTGCCTAAAATTCCCCCGGCTATTTCAATAGCACGATTCGCAATCACTTCATTAACATTCATATTAGATTGAGTGCCACTTCCGGTCATCCAAACACGCAAAGGAAAGTGATCATTCAGTTTTCCTGTAATTACTTCATCAGCCGCTTGAACGATTAATTGCGCTTTATCGCTGGAAAGTTTTCCTAACTCTTGATTGGTGAGTGCTGCGGCTTTTTTAAGAATACCAAAGGCGGTGATCACTTCCTGGGGCATTAAATCATTGCCAATGCTAAAATAATAAATAGATCGTTGAGTTTGAGCGCCCCAATAGCGATCGCTCACTACCTCAATTTCTCCCATGCTATCCCGTTCTGTACGGGTATTCTTTTCTGTTGTCATTGCAAAAAAACTCCATTTGATTCAATTCATTCTTAATTTTACAGATTATTGGGCGGTTCGATTTAAGACCTCTTGAATTTGTTGTGCTGCTTTATTATTGCCCTGTTGTGTATATAAGGTTAAGGCTTTTTCCCAAGCTTTTTTTGCTTCCGTCGTGTCACCTTTTTTCCATAACGCTTCGCCTAAATTTTTTAAAGCTTCTGCATAGTCAGCATTAATTTCTAACGCTTTTTGATAGTGGGAGATTGCTTCATCCCATTGACCTTGGCTGGCTTTTAAAAATCCCAAGGCATTATAAGCTAAAGCATATTTAGAATTGAGACGAATTGCTTCTTGATATTCTTGAGTAGCTTCCTCAATTTTACGTTGATAAAATAAACTATTACCTAAATAAAAATGATATTTAGCTTCTTTCGGTTCAACTGCTATTAATTGACGAAAAATAGCTTCAGCAGCACCATAATTTTGAGTTTTATACAGTTGAATTCCTTGGCGAAATGCCGTCTGTCGCGATTTTTTTTGATCTAAACGTTGCTGTTCGGCTTCATTCGGTTGACCGCGCAGGTCATCCGCCGTTGGTAATTCATTTTGAGCCTTTGCTAAGGTTGGGAATAAAAGGGGAATTCCCACCATCATCGTGTACAGAAGCTTGGCTAGGGATAGATTTGTTTTCATATCAGGGTTTGATCAACACAGGTTTGATAATCTCTTGAGTAAAGGCTTTATTATAATTGAAGTTTTAATCAGAAGCAAGTTAGAATCTTTTTAGCTTAAGATTCATCGAGGGGACGTTTAGCAAAATGTTCTAAAAGCAAACTTTCCTGGGGTTGAGTTTGCAATTGGGTTAAATGATCCAATAAAACATCGAGGGGTTGTAACTGACATAGGGGAATTTCTGTTGTTGTCACTTGAGGCAAAAATCCTAATAGTTTTCCTTCTTTAAAAAAATCATCAAATTCTACAATTACATACCCAATTCGATCAAACCAAACTTCCAGGGGAATTGAACAAGTGGAAGCACCGACTTTGACCGCACGACATTCTAATTTTCCTAAGTTTAGAATTGATAAATCTGCGACATTCGCCACTAATCTGATCACAGAATTCCAGCTATCACTACTGAGTAAATCCGTTTCAATTCCTAACATTTGTACAAAATCATTAACTACTAAAACTGCTAGGGTATTATTAAAAATTTGTTCAGCTTTCTCCGGGTTAGGTTGATGTCGAGAAAAGCGTTGAGCGAGACGACGACTCATTTGAGGAATCGGTACAATCATTGCATCTTCTTCAGTGGCATATCCCATAAATTTAAACGGTATACAATGGAAAAATAACGGTTAAAAATATCCTTGAGATTGACTCAAATTGATGAATAAGGGTAAACATTTCCGAACATGAAAACTGCTGAGAGTCCGACTCAAAATTTGGAATTATTCGGCTAAAATTTCCCAAGTTTTTTCAGGAAATAAACGCCGTAAAATTAACACTTGGTAATTAAGATCAGGGCAATTTATATTTATAAAATCAATTCTGCGTAACTTTGACTCTAAATCAGTTTCTAACCCAGTCCGAATTTCATCGAAAATCGGTGGAATATCTCCTTGAGATGCGATCTGGTAATCTAAGGATTTATCAGGATTAATCCCCGCCATAACTGCATCTTTTAACCCAACTTTACAACCATGAACAATTTTGACAAAGCCCATTAAAACCCCCATTCAGATTGAAGCTAGGGGGTGATGCAGGCAGATTTTCCGACGTTTTAGCGAGGGTTTTCAATTTCTGGTTGCGAGAATAAATCTTCAGCTTCTTCAGAAGCAGGAACAATTACACAATTAACAACATTACTAATAATACAAACAACGGGCGCTAAATCAGTTCCTTGTAAAACCGATCCCCTTAATATCGTTTGAGAAAATTCTGCCCTATCAATGTTAGTATCCGCTACAATTGTAGCTGTTAAATTCGTACTTTCTAAAATAGCTCGATCCAGATTTGCTCTGCGTAAATCGGCTCCTAAAAGATTAGCTTTGGTAAGATTTGCGGCTTCTAAATCACTGTTAAATAGAAAAGCTTGACGTAAATCAGCATTCTCTAAATTCGATTGATTGAGATAGGATTGGCTAAGATTTGCACTCACTAAACTAGCATCTCTTAAATCAGCTTTAATCAAATTAACTTGGGCTAAATCCGCTTGGGAAAGATCCGCTTCTCTTAAATCAGCCCGTTCTAATAAAGTATTCCTTAAATTCGCATCAAATAAGTTAGCATCTGCTAAATTAGCTTGGGTTAAATCAGCTTTATATAAATTAGCTTGATTCAAATTCGCGCTGCGTAAATCAACGCCTCTTAAATTAGCACCTTGTAATTGTGCTTTAAATAAATTAGCCCCTCTTAAATCAAACTGTTGTAAATCTGCCCCTCTTAAATCACACTCAGGACAACGATTTGTTGTTCTTAATTGTTGTAAATCCGATTCACTTTCCGCTTGAGCAACGGTTGCCCATCCTAATGTAGATAGAAGAACAGACAATGCTAAGGTTGTAAAGTTCATTATGCTGACTCCATTGATCTAGTATTTTGACTCAATCCGTTAAACCCTAACGTTTTAACGATAAATTAAGTATTTGTTCAAATTTTATCACAGACCGCAAGAACGGCAAGTCTTTTTTTCGGCTGAATGATTGCGATTTTATAAAATCGGAGTAAAATTAAGCTGTATTAACATTAAATTTTTTCAGGGGAAATTATGGACAACGGAACTTATGAGTTTAATGAATCTCAGAATCAACTGATTTTGGATTTGTCTAAAAAAATGATGTTTGTCAGTTACTTTCTGATCGCGACTGGTGCTTTAGGAACCCTGGCAGGAATCATCACAATTATGCAAGGAGGATTTTCTGGCATTGTGCAGGGAGTGGTTTTGTTAATTACAGGAATTTGGACAATTAATGCGGCAAAAGGGTTTCAATTAATTGTCAATACCGAAGGGAATGATATTGAAAATTTGATGGGTGCTTTGGGGCAACTGCGTAAACTTTATACCCTGCAATATTGGTCATTTTTGATCGCCTTAATTTTTATCGTGATTGCTTTCATCATACTGTTGATTTTTGGAGTATCAACCCTTGGTTAATTCGATTTAGTCCCGAAAATCTGCTTGTTTTAGTTTAAATTTCATCCTTACTCCCCCTTTCAATCATATTTTCTGACCTCAGCAATTACTGTGCAAAATCTTGTATTTTAGAGTTAGCTAAACGTCAGATTAAAGCCAATGCAATTACACTCCTATCCTTCTACAAAGACTAAACGAATTAATGCCTTAGATGCGTTGCGAGGACTGGCGGTTTTAGCAATGGTATTATCCGGTGTAATTCCCTTTAATGGAACCTTACCGGCTTGGATGTATCACGCTCAATTTCCGCCTCCAACCCATCAATTTAATCCGATAATAGCGGGACTGACTTGGGTAGATTTAGTCTTTCCGATCTTTATTTTTTCATTAGGAACTGCTATTCCTATTGCCTTATCTCAGCGTTTATCTCAAGGATGGACACATCTTGAAATCAGTTTAGGAATTGTAAAACGGGGCTTTTTATTAGGAACTTTTGCCATTGTTTTACAACATTTTCGCCCAACGGTGATTAATCCTGAATCCACCCCGGAAAAATGGCAACTCGCCTTAATCGGATTTGGAATATTATTTTTAATGTTTGTTCAGTTACCAATGGCTATTCCTAAATGGATTAATTTAGCTGTGAATTTAATCGGTTGGGTAGCTGCGATCGCTATTTTAACTCAAATTCAATATCCCCATAATGCCAAATTCGCTGAATTTTCTCTCTATCGAAGTGATATTATTTTATTGGTATTAACCAATCTTGTTATTTTTACTTCTTGGATTTGGTTATTCACGCGCAATCAGCCTCGATTTAGAGTCGGGTTACTGGGGGTTTTATTTGCCTTAATTTTATCGAAATCAGCCGGAGGATGGATGAACCATCTGTTATCTATTTCTCCTATTCCTTGGTTATATCGATTTGAATATTTAAAATATTTATTTATTGCCATCCCAGGAACTATAATCGGGGATAAAATCGTCAAATATCAACATATTGATGATCAATATATCCCTAAAACTTGGAACCGATTTCGTCTAGGTGGAATTGTAATTTTAATGGCAATACTGATTTTAAATCTAGTCGTGGGTTTACAAGCGCGCTTACTCCCTCAAACCACCGGAATTAGCTTAATTTTATTAATTATTAGTTATGGCTTGTTCAAAGATCCTAGCCATCCCCTAGAACAATTACTGAATCAAATATATCACTGGGGAATATATGGGTTAATTTTAGGATTAGCCTTTGAACCCTATCAAGGAGGAATCAAAAAAGATCCGACTACAATGAGCTATTTTTTTATAACACTGGCGATCGCGATTTTTCTATTCATCATCTTAACGATTCTGATCGAAAGCTTCCATCAAACCTTCTGGTTTCAATTATTCATCGATACGGGTCAAAATCCGATGATCGGTTATCTTGCTTTTGCCAACTTGTTATGGCCGATTTTAGAGTTAAACGGTTGGACTCCTAAAATTGAAGCCCTAACCAATACGCCTTTACTTGGATTTTTGCGAGGAGTATTTTATACTTTAATTATCGCATTATTTGTGAGTTTATGTACTCGATTAAAATTATTTTGGAAAACCTAATTTTATGCTTAATTCTGAATTAAACCCCTCTAACCTTAAGTACCCAAACATAATTATTGACACTTTCTAATTCCCTGTTCGCTGTTCCCTGTTCTCTTTCTCAACTAGGTAATTTATTTTGCACAAGCACTTAATTGTTGTAACTGGCCCATCCCGTTCGGGAAAAAGTGAATGGGCGGAAACCCTAGCAATACAGTCTAAAAAACCAGTGATTTATATTGCAACTTCTCAGCATAATCCAACAGATGAGGAGTGGAAAATGCGGATTCAAAAACATCAAAAACGTCGTCCGATGGACTGGAAACTATTAGAAATTCCAATAGAATTAACCGCAACATTACAAAAAATATCCTGTCCCAATAATTGTATCCTTGTAGATTCATTAGGAACGTGGTTAGCGAATCTTTTGGATCAAGATGAAATCACCTGGGAAAATACTCAAAAACAATTATTACAAACCTTGCAAGAAATCCCAGGAAATGTCATTTTAGTAGCAGAAGAAACAGGATGGGGCGTTGTTCCCCCTTATCCCGTTGGTCGAACCTTCCGTGATCGTTTAGGCGCGTTAGTTCGTCATTTAGGGGCGATCGCAAACCGTGTTTATCTGGTGACAGGCGGTTATGTTTTAAATCTGACAGAATTGGGTTCTCCTTTAAAGTCAGAATAACTAAAACCTGATCCCCTATTTTTGAGTCAAACTTTTTCCCGGCTACGGCCAGTTTTAATGTTATGTCTAAATGGTTTGTCTTGTACTGGCGTTTTCTGTGTTTATTAATGGTTTTAGGAACAATATTAACTCCATTTATTTTAACCGTTTATATTAAAATAGTTACAAATAATCGTCGATATTTTCAAGCGGAAAAAGTTCCCACTGAACCTGTAGCCATCGTTTTTGGGGCGGGAGTTTGGGCGGATGGAACTCCGACACCGATGTTAGCTGATCGGGTAGAAGGAGCAGTAGAATTATATCGTTTAGGACGAGTTAATAAAATATTAATGACCGGAGATAATGCCACTCCTGAATATAATGAAGTGGTCGCAATGCAGCAATATGCAGAACGTTTAGGGGTTCCCAGTCAAGATATTAAATTAGATTATGCCGGATTTAGTACCTATGAAAGTTGTTATCGTGCTAAAGTGATTTTTGGAGTAGAACGAGCGGTTTTAATTACCCAAAAATATCATCTTCCCCGTGCAGTTTACACCTGTAATCAATTGGGGATAGAAGCAGTAGGTCTAGGAACACCGGACTGGGGAAAATTTCGGGATGATTCTATGAGATTCTATACCCAACGGGAGGTTTTAGCTGTCATAAAAGCTATCCTAGAACTCCATATTATTCGTCCTAAACCTACCTTTTTAGGCCCCTTTGAAGGAATGTCTTGATCAATTTTGGTAGAAGCGGGGTTCTCCTGCTCAGACTCAGTTATCAGTTATAAATAATTGATCAGAACCAAGGGTTAACTCTCAACAATTAACAGAATTAAAATTATGGCTTTGTATTTAGATTCTGCAATTATTTCGGAAGCACAAATTGTCAAAGAGTGGGGATGGGTGAAAGGAATTACCACCAACCCGACTTTATTGGCAAAAAGTGAATTATCCCCAGAAGAAACCTTAACTCAGTTAAAACATTTAATGGCAGGAGAAATTTATTATCAATTAACCGCTTCCGATTTTCAAGGAATGGTTAAAGAAGGAAGAAAAGCCTTTGAATTATTAGAAGAACAAACGGTTTTAAAGATTCCAGCCACAACCATTGGATTTCAAGTTGTTGCTAATTTATCTCCAGAAATTCCCTGTTCTGTTACTGCCATTTATAGTGCCGCCCAAGCTGCTGTGGCGATGGAAGCAGGAGCAAAATATGCGATCGCTTATGTTAATCGTGCAACGCGATTATTAGGAGATGGAATTGCATTAGTTAAAGAGATGGCAAATATATTAGATGGAAGTCCTACAAAAATATTAGCAGCCAGTATTAAATCTCCTGAAGAAGCTGCTGCAACATTGCAAGCGGGATCTGATCATTTAACATTACCCTTGGAAATTTTAAAGGCGATGACCACCCATGAATTATCAGAAAAAACCGTTATAGAATTTAATCAGAATGGGGTGGGAATTGACTTAGAACGTTAGAATAATTGTTAAACTATTTTGATGGGTGGGCGAGGAGACCTCCCCCCTACGGACATCCTACAATAGAATAGAAAGTATAGAATTTCCGTGTTTTTTTAGCCATGACTCAAACTGTTGATTTCCTTAGTCATCTGAATGCGTCTCAACGTCAAGCGGTTGAGCATTTTTGTGGCCCAATGTTAGTGGTAGCCGGGGCGGGTTCGGGTAAAACACGGGCGTTAACCTATCGCATTGCTAATTTAATTCGCAGTTATCGAGTTCATCCTGAAAATATTTTAGCGGTGACATTTACGAATAAAGCCGCCAGAGAAATTAAAGAGCGAGTTGAGTCAATTTTTGCTCAACAACAAGCAGAAATTGAATTTGGAAAACCGTTTTCAGCTTTAGCAGCCGATGAACAAACTCGTTTAAAATCGAAAGTTTATCGCAGTATTACCAAACATCTATGGATGGGAACGTTCCATAGTTTGTGCGCTAGAATTTTGAGATATGATATTAATAAATATCAAGATGAGAGTGGGCGAAAGTGGGATAAAAATTTTTCGATTTTCGATGAAGATGATGCTCAAAAATTAGTTAAATTCATTGTTTTAAAAGAAATGAATTTAGACGATAAAAAATTTGAGCCTAAAAAAATTAGATATTCCATTAGTAATGCCAAAAACTTAGGGTTATCTCCTCAACAATATGCCAGGGAAAACCCGGATTATTATGGAAGAGTGGTATCAGAAGTTTATAGTACCTATCAATCTCAGTTAGCTGCCAATAATGCCTTAGATTTTGATGATTTAATTCGAGTAACCGTTGATTTATTGAGTCAAAATGAACAAGTTTTAGCGTATTGGCATCAAAAATTTTGCCATATTTTAGTCGATGAATATCAAGACACCAACCGCACCCAATATAACTTAATTCGGTTATTAGTTACCAATGGCGAAAACCCCAGAGCGTTTAAAAATTGGCAAAATCGCTCGATTTTTGTGGTGGGAGATGTGGATCAATCGATTTATTCCTTTCGCATGGCAGACTATAAAATCTTGTTAGAATTTCAACAGGATTTTGGCGATCGCTTACCCGATGATGATACCCGTACTATGATTAAATTAGAAGAAAATTATCGCTCACGGGAAAATATTCTCCAAGTCGCTAACCATTTAATTCAACAAAATACAGAACGTATTGATAAAATTCTCCGTCCAACGCGAGGAGAAGGACAACCGATTTATTGTTATAAGGCAGATGATGAGATAGATGAAGCTAACTTCATTCTATCACAAATTCAAGGAATTAGTCAACAAAATCCCGAATTAGATTATGGTGCTTTTGCCATTTTATATCGAACCAACGCCCAATCTCGCGCCTTAGAAGATGTGTTATTAAGACATAATATTCCCTATACCGTTGTCGGAGGATTAAGATTTTATGATCGCAAAGAGATTAAAGATTCCTTATCCTATTTACGAGTCGTTGCAAATCCCGCCGATAGTGTCAGTTTACTCAGAATTATTAATGTTCCCCGTCGAGGAATTGGGAAAACCACCATTGATGGCTTAGTCAATGCCTCTCAACAGTTAGGAATTCCCCTTTGGGAAGTGATTAGTGATGAAGATTCAGTCAATACAATAGCCGGACGTTCAGCCAAATCAGTGAATCAATTTGCTCAAATTATTAAAACTTGGCAAGAACGCCTAGAAGACCATTCAGCCCTGCAAATTTTAGAAGGAATATTAGAAGATGCCGGTTATATTCAAGATTTGAAAAAAGAAGGAACCGATGAAGCTGAAAACCGCTTAGAAAATATTAAAGAATTAAGTAACGCGGTGTCCCAATTTCAAGAAGAATATGAAGATACAACCTTAAGTGGATTTTTAGCCAGTGCGTCCTTATCTTCTGATTTAGATCATTTACAAGAAGGACAACAAGCTGTTTCTTTATTAACCCTTCATGCGGCTAAAGGGTTAGAATTTCCGATTGTGTTTTTAGTCGGTTTAGAACAGGGACTTTTCCCGAATTATCGCAGTTTAAATGACCCTTTATCTATTGAAGAAGAACGGCGTTTATGTTATGTTGGCATTACTCGTGCTCAAGAACAATTATTCTTAACCCATGCGTGTCAACGACGGTTATGGGGGTATTTAGAACCCTGTATTCCCTCCATGTTTTTAAAGGAATTACCCGAAGGATTAATTCAGGGGTATATTCCTCCGTCTCAACCTAAAACCAGTAAAAGCAAGGGAACTAAAACAGAGACAAAATCTCCCACTGAGGTTAAAAAACCTGCAAAAAATGTTAACTTAGAATCCGACGTTAAGGACTGGAAAGTGGGGGATAAAGTTTTTCATCGGACTTTTGGAATTGGAGAAGTAACCCACATTTTCTCTAATAAAGATAAAATGTCTTTAGCGATTAAATTTGGGAGTTTAAGTCCTAAAATTCTCGATCCAAAAACCGTTCCTTTACAACGGTTTAAATAAAGTTAAGCTGTTAAGCATATATTTTAGCAAGCAAGGACGCTGGCACTACATAGTAACTGCCAATACGGTTGCTATGATTTTAGCTTAAAATTATGTTTGTTTTTATCAATTATTGCTGCGGACGAATGATTTTAATTAACTTACCTTGGAGATTGACTTCATCAGAAATAGCTTCATTGATGCGTGTAGCTTGTCTTTCGGTATTTAAGTCTTCTTTACAAAGAATAATTCCAAAATGATCAGGATGCGCTCGGTGCAATTGTCTAAAATCATCCCAATTTCGCGTCAAAATAGCACGCTCATTTCTGACAGCATAAGCAAGAACATCCTGATCAGGAATTCCTAATCCCGAATTTCCAGCTTCTTCAGTGGTAAGAACATCGTGACCAGCGAGACGCAATAGTTTAACAATTGGTAAGGGAAAATTCTGATCCGCATATAAACGAGCCATTTTTCAATCTTCCTCATTTCTACGAATTGCTGCCTCAATTTCTTCTGGATGAGTATCAGCATAAGTCCAAGCATTGACTAAATCTTCTGCTTTCAAGTGAGGGAAATCTTGTAAAATTCGAGCATCAGAAGCACCATTCCGACGATAATTGATCAGTGACCAAACGGGGATACGAGTGTTAGAAATTCTAGCATCGCCACCGCATACCCCAGGAGTTTTTTCAATTCCTTGCCAAACATTACTTAAACTTTGAACTAGCAATTGAATCGCCTGTGCTTTTTCGGCTATACTTAATGCCATAAGTTGGGGTTCTAAGTCTTTTAGGGTCATCTTACTGCCTGATTTAAATAATTATTAACAGTCATGTTTCTCTAATTATAATTGATAACACTAAGGTTCAACACCAAATTTAATTTTTTGATGAACAACCGCTAAATTCCACATATAATCCTCAATTTGATATTGGGTTGCAGCTTGATGAATATAGGTTTTAGCTTGTTCTATATTTTGTTCCGCTTCATGATATAATCCTAAATAAAGGTGGCTGTAAAAATTTCCCCGTTTTCCGTCTTTTTCCCCAATTTTTAATAAATCTTCCGGGGTACAATTTCCCGCAAACAAATCATAAACGCTTCTCAGAACCGGACGGGGATCATTTTTAACCGGAAGCAGGGTATTTTTAGCGATTTCAACTCCTTGGAATTGGGCAATACATAAATAACGCCAAACCGTTTCTTCAACATCTTGGGAATTAACGGTTAAATCGATTTCAAATTGTTCTGCACCCAGTTGATATTGTTCAGCATAATAATAAGATAATCCTCGCTGCCAAAGATACGGTTTAACTATCGGATTTAATTGTTCAGCGAGATCAAAATCTTGAATTGATTCAGCAATTTTCGCTAATTTAAAATAAACCATTCCCCGTTGAATATATCCTCTAACATCATCAGGATGGGAATGGAGATATTTAGTCCAGTAGTTAATTTGTTGTTCTAAGGTAAGAGACATTTTTGATTAATATTTTAGATGATTATAAACAAGAATATAACCCCTGTAGAGACGTTCCATGGAACGTCTCTACAGAATTAATCTCCTAAACAAATGCCCATACTTCGAGCCGTTTCGACTAAAATATCATTAGCATTAACAGCCCGATATTGAGCGATCGCATCAAGAATTGGAATATTAGCCACTTGACGATCTCGCCAAACCACAACCTGATCATATTTGTCTTCAGCAATTAAATCCACGGCGGCGACCCCAAACGCAGAAGCAATAATGCGATCGATCGGTGAAGGAGTTCCTCCCCGTTGAATATGACCAAGCACTGTAACACGAGTTTCTGCGCCACTGCGATCGCAAATTTCATCCGCTAAATATTGCCCAATGCCACCTAAACGAGCTTGTCCCATGCGATTAATATTAGTCACAGGTTCTCCCGTTTCCGTTTTTACCGCTTCTGCAACAACCACTAAACAATAGTTTTTCCCTTGTTTTTGTCGTTCTGCAATTTGGGTACAAATTCGATCTAAACTGTAAGGAATTTCAGGAATTAAAATAATATCTGCACCTCCCGCAATTCCTGCATGAAGGGCAATATGTCCTGCATCTCGCCCCATAACTTCTAAAATCATCACGCGGCTATGACTGGCGGCGGTAAAATGCAGACGATCTAAGGCTTCTGTGGCAATATCAACGGCCGTACTAAACCCAATGGATAAATCGGTACTTCCCACATCATTATCAATGGTTTTAGGAATACCAATTAAATTAAGATTTCCTTGTTGGGCAATGCGTCGCAAAATTGCTAAACTGCCATCTCCCCCAATACCAATTAAAGCATTTAATCCTAAGAGATGATATCCTTCAATAATCTCCTGGGAGCGGTCTAACAAACTTCCATCCGGCATCGGAAAGGCAAAGGGATCACCTTTATTGGTAGTTCCTAAAATTGTCCCTCCGGCGGTGAGAATATTATCGATTTTATCAATCGTCAGAGGAACGCTGTTCACGGGACGAGTCATTAACCCTTGGGTGGCTTCTCGAATACCGAAAACCTCCCATCCAAAGGTTCCTGATGCTCGATACACCACAGCCCGAATTGCTGCATTTAAACCGGCACAGTCTCCCCCACTGGTTAAAATACCAATGCGTTTTTGTTCTCCCATATTTTGGTGAATTGTGGATTACAGATGCAAATTTTTAGATTACATCCGATTGGGAAATAATCCATAAATCTTTGCTCATCTTTAAGATTTGGGTTAGAAATCTGGGAGAAAATACAGGTATAAACACTTATTAATCTGCTCAAATCAAGGCTTGAACGGGAATTTCAATTTCTGCAAAGGCTAGGGGTGTGACTTCACCTTCGGTTAAAGTCATTTTAGAACCATATTCGCCATCACGGGCATCACGATAAATAATCAGTTCCCGACGGGTTAGGTTAATCAACCAATATTCGGCAATTCCCGCTTCAGCATAAAGGCGATATTTTACCGTAGAATCTTTTTCTAAGCTGGACTGGGAATATTCAATCACCCAAAAAATATTTTCAGGATAGGGATGATGGCTGAGATATTCTCGCCCCAAACGTTGAACAATGGCTATATCGGGTTCGGGTTCGGAGTCGTTAGGAAGGGTGATAGGTTTAGCTTGGCGAACTAGGGCACGATTTCCTAGTAAACGGCTGAGATAATCACCGGCTTCGCTACTGAAATAGGCGTGGGGTTCTCCTTCTGGGGACATTTCAACAATTTCTCCATACAGCAGTTCAACGGAGCGCTCATCAAGTAAACCCATTTCAACGATGCGGTGATAGTCGTCTAGTTTCCATTTGGCGATTGATAATGTCATTTTGATCAACCCTGTTTAAGTGGGTATTTATTAAGATAACGGATTAGGATGCGATCGCTAGATTAAGTCACCTAACAGCAATAAATAACTTTTTCACTAATTAATTATTATACTTAGCACACTTAGCTGTTAATATTTAAAACAATAGTTAGGGCGTGAGTGATCTCCTGCATTGTTTCATCCGTAACAGTTCCTACTTGTTTAATTAGTCTTTGTTGCGAAACAGAACGCACCTGAAACGTATCTACTGCTGACAACTTGCTTAACCCATTCTCAGGAGTAGGTTAAATTTTTACCATCCAGGGAACTAGGGCAAATACGTCATTCCATGCTGTAATGGGTACAACAACTTTCAACCGGAGAACACCAATCTCGTCATTGCTAACAATCACACAAGGGCGGGTTTTACCAATTTCATCGCCAACGGTGGGATTAGCGTTATAAAGCCAAATCTGACCTCTAAGCATAGTCTTGATATTCGTAGAAATCTTCATGACCAACATCAACAAACTCAGTCAGGTTGCTACCCTCTGCATAGTAGGGAACCATGATTTCAGCAGCCTCCCTTAAGCTGAGTTTTTCGGGCTTCTCCATGTCTTCCCGTATTAATTGCAAGGCAAATTCAATAATCTCTATCCTCTCTACATTTGGCATTTGCTTGATTGCTTCTAAAATTTGATTTTTGATCATAGTTTTGACAAGGGGTGGGTATTTCTAATATAGCTGATTTAGTTTTCTATTATACTATCTCTTTACACTATTTATTGAGGAGAGCCTAGGATAAATCAATGGATGAAAGGGTTCCTTTTTGTTAAAATTCCATCCTGTTGAATTCAAATTAAAATAATAAAATGGCGCCCCGGACGTTGAATCAATCCCTCTTGTTCGAGCTTAATCATCTTGCGAGTGACACTTACCCGTGTCGCACCAATTACATCAGAAATATCCGCATGGGTTAAACGTAAATCAATTAATAATCCTTCCGGAGTCAAACGACCAAATTTTTTTCCTAGCCATTTTAAGCAATTCAATAACCGTTGTTCAGTGCGTTGGGTGTGGAGAATGCTTTGTAGTTCTTCTGTTTGGCGAAGATGAGTTAAAATTGCATCGGTATAATTTGACCAGTGGGATGAAGCGATCAGACTGACTTCAACGGAAGTTACACATTCAATTTGATAGGGTTGTAGTTGCGATAAGGGTTTTCCCACAACATCGTTGTGTCCCCAATATCCTAATGTAATTAAGGTTCCCTCTTCTGTCCAGGTGAGGGTACGCACCACCCCTCGTTCAATTTTCCACAGCGCATCAGACCAAAGCGGAATTTGCTCACGGGGACTAAAAGTACGGGATTTGGACGTTAACGGAAGACTGACAAGGGTTGGAATACTCACAGAAAGCCCTTTGAACGCTTACCCCTACCTTAAGGGTTTAAGGTTAAATTTAGGTTCAGTCTCGGTTAAACTTCCCTGACATTTCCAGCCGATATCAACGGTCAAAATTTAAGATTGATGATTTAATTCTGCTTCGCTGCTTTCTTGTAATGGTTCATGGGACGGTAAAAATAAAACAGGTTTCCCAGTAATGAGGCGGTTAATTTCAGCTAAGGTTTCGGTACGGGATAAGCCGTTTCGGGTAATTAAAAGTTTTAAAATATCAAAGCTGGTGGTGTCGGTGAAGTAATAACCACCATGAACATCTGCTTTTTTCGCAATAAAAAATGCAGTATTCATCCCATCAATGATTAGGCTTGTAAAAAGATTTAATGGCAAAGAGGTATAATTAACTCCTGGCATTTCTGAACAATCAATATAGTTGAATTTTTCAAATAAATCATAAGCTGAGGTGGGTTGAACCGCAGCTTGAGAAGTAATCATGACCCGAATATAAGGTTGATAGTCAATTTTTCCAGCCGAATTTTTAATCGGTTTTAAATAAACATTTCCTAATCTTAATCCAGACATTTCTATGCTAGGTTCACTAAACCAGTTTCCCAGAATAGACATATAGCGAAGAACTAAATCTCTATCACTCGAAAATAAGTAAATTTCATTGCATCGTAAAATCGCAGAACGGACGTAATTATTGCGACCCTCACGGAGAAATTCTAAGGGTATATCAGGAGCCGTTAAAATTAATTTATTTAAGTGTAAATAATCCCCCATATTATTTTTTTCATATTCTAAACGATCTTCTTTACCAAATCGATCCGAGAGAATTCTCAGGACATTTACAATCACTAATGCACCCATACTATGGGTAATTAAATTAACGCTAATTGGCGTAAAGTTTTGGTTGTAATCATTAGAAACTGCGATTTCTTTTTGCGTTTGATAAAAAGGCATAGAGGTATAAGGATTTTCGCCCAAAACTTTATCTAATCTCCAAAAAAATTCGGCTAAATCTGGTGCTGCATAGTGAATGGCTCGATAGCGATCGCGTTGATAAGTCGAAATTCGTAAGAGTTGCATTAATAAAAGCCAGAGAGCAAAAACTGTTAATGCAACCCAATTCCATTGAGCGAATAAATTAGAAATTTGATTCAAATCAAACCAATACCACAGGGGAGATAAAGCCATCTCGATCCCGAATAAATTTAACAAGGGAACTCCAATTAAGGTTAATAGAATATAAAATCCAGTTCCAAAAATCCAAGCTAAAAGGGCGACCAAAAATAAAAATTTAAAAGTAATCCCCTTTTGTTGACCTAAATCACTCCATAACCCGGGATGAATTAAGGGTATTTCACTCGGCCAACGATAACCAATATAAACATTACGATGTTCTAATGTCCCGATCTGATTAATTGGCCCTTTTTCTGATAAAGACTCTATTTCCGCCATAAATTCTTGATAAAATTTATCGGCTGGGCTGGCATAACCATGAGTTCTTAAAGTTAGATAGCGAAAGTTTGCCATTCGGATCAGTCGTCCCATTTCAGCAATATTAAATAAGGGACGAAATCGGTTTATCGGAGGGAGTTCGCGATCAATATTTAATGACGTGCGTGCTGTACTAACGACTAAAAAACAATTAGAATATTGACGATCAACATAAACTTCAAAGTTGCGGCTCACCGCTTTAGCAAATTGTTTATTATGCCAACTGTTTAAGGCGCGAATGACATAATCTTCATTAACTTGACTATCAAAATCGGGGTATTCTTCTAAATTACAGGTCGAACGTAATGCGTCTGCGATCGCTAATTCCGAAGTATAAGACCCATAAATGGGCAAGTTATAAAGGGTTTGAGTTTTAGCTCCCTTGGGCATAGGATAAGCCAGTTGGACAATGCGAGCTTTTGTCCAAGCATCGGAAAAGGGAGCCGTATTCCGAACAATCGACTCTAACCAACGATAGTCATTTTCAAAGGTTTCTTGATGCCAATACAAAGGTAAACCTTGATATGTCCGCTTAGTACCCATAGTGTGATTCATTCAAAATTCAATATTTAGATGATTTCAGCAACAGAACTCTAAAATGCTGTTTGAGCAGTTTTATTCCGGGTAATAGCATTGCATAAAATTGACTCGTTGTGGTGATTAGTAGAACCCTTGATGTAAATTTTTAGGATATTTTAGAGGTTTCATTGGAATATAAACAGGTGCGTGAGCGAAAAACACACGCACCCTACCTAGATTAACTTTAGTTTCTGAACGGATTCCACCAAGAATCTGAAGTCAGTTCTATCCAGTTAATTCGGCGACGAATATCCTCAATTTTCCAATTGGTTAATGTGGCTAAGTTTTGCGCTTCTTGTTCCTGACGTTGGCGAACAGATTGTTTATATTGTTTTGCTTGTGAACACTGCATTTGTTCCCGATAAGGGTGATTAATAATATATCGACCCTGAAAATTTTCTTGATTAGATGTTGCTTGAAAGTTCAAATCTTCAGGGAACGTATTTCGGGCGTAGCGAATATGTAACCGAGTAATAAAGGCTGAATTAAAGGCATTTGAATCTAACCAAAATACACCCGCTTGTTTTAGTTCTTCACGAGTTAAAGGATCAGCCGAACAAGGATCGCATCCGCCCATATTCCACGCATATTCTAAAAAGGCGACTTTTTTCTGTTCCCGTTCATAAGCTTTTGTGAACAAGGATTTATAAAAACCGGGAAACACTTCTTTCACAAATTCAGGGATTTCTTGATCAGATGGAATTTTAACGGTGCGATAATTGGTTAATTCAATTTGACCTTGAGGAGATAGCAAATAAACAATTAAATCCTGTTCTCCTGTAGCATTAATCATTCCTAAACGGATCGGTAACATAAACCGAGGAGATTCATAAGCCATCATTAAAGGTCGCAAAGTTTGAAACCCATTTTGATCAAATTTTTCTAAATTAACTTTAGCAACGAAAAATTTTAATCCTTGTTGAATATAAGGTTTTAATAAAGCACTTGCTCCTTCGGGAATTTGATAACCATTCTGGATTAACCAGGTTTCTAAACCATCGGATTCTTTGGCACTTAAGATCAAAATATCGTATTCACCAACGGTAAAACGGGCTTCAATTGTTACCCCTAAACTGGAGTCGGATTGTCGTTTTTCTTCCTCTAAGGTCTGAACACCTCTAGTTGCTGGCATTGGTAATTGATTGTATTCAGGTTGGGGATTACAAGGATCAGGATCGAAATATTCTACGAGTCGAGGCGCACTAAACGCATCTAATCGTTGAATAATTTTGGGATCTCCAACCTTGACTTGTTCAGGTTTTAAAATAACAGGAACCGGAACCACTAAGGCAAAATCTTTGACCGATCCTTGATAATCATTTGCCATTGTTAAAATCGTGCGATTTCCCTCTCTGGCAATAATCACTTGAGAGGCTTTATTATATAAACTCGCATCGGCTTTAGCAACATAAAATCCACAAAATGCCAAAGCTGGAGAAGCAAAACCAACAATAATTAAAACAATCATTGAAAGAGAAATTAACCATTTTAATTGTTTCATAAATAACTCCATTTTCCAGAAAATTACAATTGCTTTGGAAATTAATAACTAGGAAATAAAGGCAAATCTTTAATGGATTTTTCTGACCAAGAAAAACGAGAAGCTCGAAACATTTGATCAAAAATAATTGTTAGGGGGGAAAGGGTAAATAAAGCCCAAAATAGAGCCGTTGAGATAAAGAATTGATGTTGTAAAATAAAGGTTAATCCGGCGATTAAGACAGCCCATAAAATTCGGCTTAAGGTTGCATTCGGAATGGAGCGAGGATCGGTAATCATAAAAAAGGCAAATAATAATAGGCTACCACTCATGAGTTGATGACTATAAACATCCCAACTCCAACCTAAGCTGAAATTTCGCCAAGCTTCTAATCCCATATAGGAACCTAAAAAGGCAAGGGAAGTATCCCAGCGACCGACTTTTTTAAGGATAAAACCTCCGGTTACTAAAAATACTAGAAAATACCAAGAATCTGTTCCCCATTGTCCGGGGGAAACCCAAGCATCAGCCGTTAAACTTAAGGCGATAATAATTCCAAAGTTAGCGGGATTAAAAAAATGTTTTCCTTGAGATTGAAAGATAAATTTACTGGCGATCGCACAACATCCCGCTAAAGCAACGGTTGTCCAATGATTGGCTCTGAGGAGTAAACATAATCCTAATGTTGTAATTAACGCACTCCGCCAAGACGCTAAAAATTCAGCAGGTAAAAGTGTAATTTTTTTGTTAATATAGAAGGAGGAAAGGCAAGAAAAAAGCCATTGAGTCAATAAACAACTGCACGCGATGACCAGCATAAAATCGGATCTTAATGTCCAATCCCTCGTTCCAATTCCCAATAGCAAAAACAGCGACAAAAATAAAATTTGAGCATGACGGGCATCTTTAAACATGATGTTTATCCTTGAAGTGAGCTTAAACTAAAAGCAGTTGAATCCACTTATCCAACTGTTGACGATGTTGTTCGGTTATTTGTTGCGCTAACTGACTAATCGCATTCAGATTAAATTCTGAAGGATTATCCATTGGTAAAGTTTTGCGATCGCTTAAAACCGTATTAATTCTTAAATAATGTTCGGGTTTCCCTGTAGTATCAAAGATTTGTTTCATTTGATAATCAACAGTTTCTGCCACCCCAGTCATAATAATATCAAATAGCGGATCAAGCCATTTTAATTTTCCCCAATCTTTTGCCTCCTGATAAGGATATTTCTTTTTAACCTGTCCTGTTCCTAATGATAAAATCACCATTTCTTTAGCAGTAGGGCCTGTTTCATAGCGGTTATCGAGATTAGAATCTTGATTAAATTTATGACGGGCTTCTGCATAGGCACAGAGGGCGGGATTATTGGCAAAAACTCCCCCATCAATACAAGTATAAACATCTTGGTTGAGAGCGTAAATTTGGGCAACTTCAAAAAATGTTGGAGCGGCGGAAGTCGCCCGCAGAACATCTCGAACTAAATAATTATCTTTTGGATTTAATTTAGCATCATGTTGAGTAAAAAAGTGGGCTTCTCGTTTTTCGATTTCATAGGAGGTAATCAAGCAAGGTTTGAGCAGTTCACTAAGTTTTATATCTTTAAAAAAATTACCGATCACCTGATTAAATTTTTGATCAGAGTATTTTTCTTGAAATAAATCAGTTACTGAGGGTAAGTAATCCTTAGCGTCAGACTCAAAAATTCGGCTTGACTTATACCGAAAAAAATCATAAACTTCTTGAGCAGAACAGCGAGGTCGAAGGGGATTTTCAGCATCAGGGCAAAGGTAAAGAGCCGTTAAAATTCCTCCTGCACTGGTTCCAGCAATTAAATCAAAATAATCTGCAATTCTCACATCAGAATTTCCCGTAAAATCTTGTAATTTTTGCTCAATATACTTTAAGACTTCGGCGGGAATGATTCCTCGCAACCCACCCCCATCAATAGAAAGAATTCGAGTAAATTGTGGCATTTTTTACAATTACCTCCCTTGAGAAAGACACTGATCGATTTAAGATAGATTCCATCGTTGTGATAACTGGGCTTGAATATCAAAAAAATCTGTCCATTTAAAATAAGGTTTTTGATATTCATCTAAATAGTCGGCTAAACGATCACGAGCAAACACCACAGGGGCGGCTAATGCCATATTTAAGTCGGTTACAGAATCTCCAATAGCAATGGGTTCAATGTTAGGATAACGTTCCATAACTTTTACTTTAGCAACTAATTCTGTATCGGCTTCAAACTCAGAATGAACTTTAAAATATTCTTCTGAAATACCTAAATCAACGGCATAAATTCCATCAATTTTTTGAGTTAAATCTCCTAAAACAGTTTCAACCATAATCCGAACACCTCCTGAAACTAAAACAAAAGGAACACCTTGGGTTTTGAGGAAATCCAAAAATTCAACAAATCCAGGGCGTATTTTCTTAGTTCGAGAAAATTCTATTATTTCAGGATAGCAACGGGAAGGAATGGATTCTAACATTTTTCTCACTCCTTCTCGTAATGTCATTTCTCGTCGATACAATAAAGGCATAATTTCTGCCGCCATTTGGGGGGCAAATTCTTTTAACATTCCCACAAAGGTTTCTTCTGCGGTAATTGTTCCGTCAAAGTCACAAAAAATAATTGGTTTCATCATTAGTTATCAGTTATCATTTGTAGGGGCGGGGTCATCCCGCCCGTAATCAGTTATTAGTCAGCAGCCAACTAATAAGGATTTTGTCGCCACCATTCTCGAACTAATTTAATTTCTTCATAATTATATTGTTCTCCTAGATATTCGTAAAGGGTTCTTAAGCTAGTATCTCCCACTTTTTCAATCCCTTTAATAATATTCGTTTTACGGTCAGGTTCAACCAATTGATCAATATTAACATTCTGATTCGCTGCAATTAGTTGGGTTAAATGGTCGCTAATGGTACTGGTTTTTAATCCTCGTTCGTTTGCGATCGCCATTAAACTTAATCCTTGTTGATGTAATGATAGAGTTATAATTAAACTATCTGATAAATCCTCTAAAGTTTGACGCTGAAATCCTGATGGTTTAGATTTAACGTTAGAAACACTGGATTCTTGGCAATAGGTCAAAATTGCTTGAGTAAATTGTTGACCATAACGCTCTAGTTTACGACTTCCTACCCCAGAAATTTCGCTTAATTCTTCTAAGGTTTGGGGTCGTTGTTGTGCCATTAATCTTAAGGTAGAATCGGAAAAAACCATATAGGGAGGAATTGATTGTTCATCGGCTAATTTCTTACGAAGTTGACGTAACTGTTCAAATAGCATTTCAGCTTCCATCGCCAAAGATCGAGTTGATTTTTCCAGATTTTGTTCTTTAATGACTGTAATTTCAACTTTTCTTTCCCGTTTCATGACTTCCCAACTGCGGGAATTTAACTTTAAAATGGCATAACCATCGGTGGTTTGATCGAGGAGTCCTTGACGTAAAAGCGATCGCCCTAAATGTTTCCATTCTTCGGCGGTTTTATCTTTACCAATGCCATAGGTAGACAATTGATCATGACGTCGATCTAAAATTTTTTGACTTTTTGAACCTCTTAATACATCAATAATATAAGTCATACCAAATCGCTCTTGACATCGGGCAACACAGGATAAAAATTTCATCGCTTCAATTGTCCAATCCTCAACCGGATTTTGGGTGCGACAATTATCACATTTTTCACAATTTTCTGAGAAAAATTCACCAAAATAACTTAATTGAACCGTGCGCCGACATTCCGTTGCTTCCGCATAATCTAACATTTGCCGTAACTGTTGGCGGGCAATACGTTGTTCATCAGCATCGGGTTTTTGATCAATTAAATATTCAATCGTTTTAATATCACTATAACTAAAAAATAACGTACATCGGGCGGATTCTCCATCTCGTCCTGCCCGTCCTGATTCTTGATAATAACTTTCTAAGGTTCGCGGTAAATTATAATGAACCACAAACCGAACATCAGGTTTATTAATGCCCATACCAAAGGCAATCGTTGCTACCATAATTTGTACATCATCTCGAATAAATCGAGTTTGATTTTCAGCCCTTACAGTATCTTCCATTCCCGCATGATAAGGTAAAGCAGAAAGTCCATGACTTTGTAATCGAAATGCGAGATCTTCTACATTTTTTCGACTTAAACAATAAATAATTCCTGAACCCCCAACATCCTGAATCAGTTTTAATAACTGGGTAAAACTTTGTTTTTTCTTAGGAATAACTTCATAATATAAATTAGGACGATTAAAACTCGCCACATGAATATAGGGATTTTTTAACTCTAACTGTTGAATAATATCCTGTCGTACCCGTTGAGTTGCCGTTGCCGTTAAAGCTAAAACTGGAATTTTAGGATAACGTTTTCGCAGTTGTTTCAGTTGTCGGTATTCCGGGCGGAAATCATGTCCCCATTCGGATACACAATGGGCTTCATCAATGGCAAAAGCTGAAATCCCTAATTGAGCTTCTATTAAATCTAAAAATAATAAAAATTTCTCGGATAATAATCGTTCCGGCGCAACATAAAGCAATTTAATTTCACCATTTAAAATTGCAGCTTCACGAGATTTTGCTTCAGCGACCGTTAAGGTACTATTCAGGAACGTTGCACCGACTCCATTATCTTGTAATGCTTCAACTTGATCCTGCATTAAAGCAATCAAAGGAGACACAACTATCATTAATCCAGGTTTTAATAAAGCCGGAAGTTGAAAACACAAAGATTTTCCCCCTCCGGTGGGCATTATAATTAATAAATCTCGTTTTTTTAGAGCTTGTTCAATAATTTCGCGCTGTCCGGGTCGAAAGGAGTCATAGCCAAAGAAATGTTTAAGGGACTGTTCTAAGGATTGAGGTTGGGCAAAGGAAGTAGAAATTAGCCCTGACATTGCTCGTGATTTAGATAAAACGTCTTTTTTATTGTAGGGTTAAAATGGGGTAAATGGCTCTAGTATTTTGATAAAATTTTCTCATTGATAACCAAGAACGAGCATCAAATGCCTCAAAAATGTTAAATTTTAATACGACGTTGTAAACTTCAGAGGAGATTTATGCCGAAAGCGGTTTGGAATGGTGCAGTTTTAGCAGAAAGTAACCAATGCGTTGTGGTTGAGGGTAATCAATATTTTCCCCCAGACGCCATTAAGTGTGAATATTTCAAAGAAAGTAACACCCATACAACTTGCGGTTGGAAAGGAGTTGCTAGTTATTATGATATCGTTGTTGAAGGTCAAGTCAATAAAGATGCCGCTTGGTATTATCCAGAACCTAAATCTGCCGCCCAAAATATTAAAGGTTATATTGCATTTTGGAAGGGGGTTAAAGTTGAGGTTTAAGCAGTTTCATGTTAGTTAATGCCAGTAAATTAACATAACCCAAAATAACTGCTAAGGGCGAGGTTTCCTCGCCCCTACGATAGAAATACATTCCCCCATCTAGGATTAAATTTTAAGATAATGATCAACTTACTTCCTGATTAATAATAATTTTGATAAAACGCTTCGATTTTTGAGTACAATTAACCTATTATCGATTAATTCTATTTCACTGTGCAACCTTCTTCTCCAGACTCGTTTAATTCTTCCCGACTTCCGAATCAACGGTGGTATATTTTTCCACAACAACCCGACCTCGCTCAAAACTTATCGGAGGTAACGGGAATTATCCCTTTAGTTACTCAAGTCTTAATTAATCGAGGCATTGAAACCCCGGAACAGGTAGAAGCATTTATCACCCCAGAATCTCAAGTTTTACCCTCTCCTTTGGAAGAATTTAAGGATTTATTAAAAAGTGTTGAATTGTTAGAAACGGCGATTAATCAAGGAGATAAAATAGCGATTTGTGGCGATTATGATGCCGATGGAATGACGAGTACCGCTTTATTAATGCGATCGCTTTCTACATTAGGCGCAAATGTTAATTATGCCATTCCTAGCCGCATGACAGAAGGCTATGGAATTAATACCCGAATTGTTGAAGAATTCCATCAGGAAGACGTTAAAATTATTCTCACCGTTGATAATGGAATTGCTGCCTATCAACCCATTGTTAGAGCCAAAGAATTAGACTTAACGGTAATTATTACCGATCACCATGATTTACCCGAAAAACTTCCTCCTGCTGATGCTATTCTCAATCCAAAATTATTACCTATTTCCTCTCCATATCGAGGATTAGCCGGGGTAGGAGTGGCTTATGTTTTAGCGATTTGTTTAGCTCAAAAATTAGGTAAAGTTCAAGGGTTAGTGAATCCTTTATTAGAATTATTTACATTAGGAACCATTGCGGATTTAGCCCCCTTAAATGGCGTGAACCGACGGTGGCTAAAACGAGGTTTAAAGTTATTACCTTATTCTCAAATCACAGGAGTTCAAGCGTTAATTCAAGTGGCGGGAGTTTCTACAGGATATCAAGTTAAATCAGAAGAACAGCCCGAAAATCCTATCATTCCTCCGACTTCTAAAACTCTAAAACCCGATGATATTGGCTTTCGTTTAGGGCCAAGAATTAATGCCATTGGACGGTTAGCCGATCCCCAAATTGTGATAGAATTATTAACAACAGATAATATGGGAATTGCCTTAGAACGGGCAATGCAGTGTGAACAAATTAATCAAAAACGTCAACAGTTATGTGAAGAAATAGAACAAGAAGCGATCGCTTGGGTGGAAGAACAACAAATAGATTTTAAACAAGAACGGGTGTTAGTGGTTGTACAACCTCAATGGCATCATGGAGTCATTGGAATTGTTGCGTCTCGCTTAGTTGAACGATATGGCGTTCCCGTGTTTATTGGAACCTATGAACAGGAAGAAAATACAACCGAATCTCCCCAAATGATTCGAGGTTCAGCTAGGGGAATTTTTGAATTTGATGTGTTTAAAGCCTTAGAATATTCTCACGATTTACTGCATAAATTTGGAGGACATAAAGCCGCTGGAGGATTTTCTTTATTAGCAGAAAATTTAGAACTATTTCGACTGCGTTTAAAGGAATTTGCCCATCAATGTTTAGAATTAGAACATCTCAAACCCTTAATTAAAATTGATGCTCAAGCGAATTTAAGTGAAATTAATTTTAATCTCTATGATCAACTTGATCAATTACATCCCTGTGGTATTGAAAATAATTCTCCGACTTTTTGGACTCCCAATGTTAGAATTATTCAACAACGAGTGGTTGGAAAAGGACATATTAAACTGACCTTAACCCAAGATAAATTTTCCCATACTCAACTCACAGCCTTACCTACAATTAATGCAATGGCGTGGCGTTGGGCGGACTATTTCCCCCTTCCCCAATGTTTGGATATTGCCTATCATTTAAAAGAAAATACTTGGAATGGTCAAACCAATATTGAGTTAGAATTAGTCGGGGCTAGATTACCCGAATCTCCCGAAAATGATCAACCTCAATTAACAAAAAGCGCAGAATTTTATTATAATAATAAACAATATTATTGCAGTTTATCTTCTATTGGTGAAACCCAAGAATTAAGAATTAAGAATCAGAAAGGGGAAGTTTTAGCGATACAAAAAGGTCAACGTTTTGGACTGTTAGGAAAAAGTCGTCAAGAGTCTCAAACTGTTGATGTGTCTCAACCTGTTTTTTATGATTTAATTCAAGCGGCTATTAAAGCATTAGGGTAAGCTTATAATCTTAGTGATAGATAGATGTAACAAAAGATAGTAAGTTGCTTTTGATACAAACTTTTGAAAAAAATAATGATGCAACAATTCGTAATTTAGAAGCTTGGAGTTTAGAAACAGGTCAACAAGTTTATAAAATCAATTTAACAGGAGCTATTTTATTTGTTCAAATAAACACTGATAATAGTA